>DXGG01000027.1 GCA_019114015.1 Candidatus Onthomorpha intestinigallinarum
CCTCTATATGCTTGAAAAGTTTCCGTGAATCAGCGAGGTTTTTGTCTATGTCGTCGAAGTCGGACAATAAGGTCTTTCCCCAAAAATAGAAACTGTCGAAGCTTTCCTTTGTTTCCGAGTCGCCTATGGGATTGTATTTGTAATAAATCTCCGAATAGCATTGATAAAGAACGTATATGAGAGTAAGTTCCTCGGCCGGCTTGCAAGAGGAGTGGCTCTCGATGAAATCTTTTATCGTCGTGTATTTGGGTTGCCATGATACCTTTTCGGTCAGGGACGAGTATATCTTGTCGAAATATCTTATCGCTCTTTTGCCAGAGAATACCACATTCAGATTGTACAGTTTGTCATTGCCCATTGAGCGTATGTCTTTGGCGACCCTGCATAAAAAAGCATCATTTTCCCATCTGTCGTTCATAATCCCGTTATTTCACTTCCTCTATATATGATTTCAAATCCTCGGAAGACAAGTCCGTAAACCATAAATACAATCTTGTTTTCCTCTCCGTAATTTCCGAGAGCAGCCGTCCGTATTCCCTCAGTTGTTCTGCATATATCCTGAATGAATTCCTGTTCTCGCTGAACTTGTAGTCCACAACTATACATTCCTTTTCGTTCATCATTATCCTGTCAGGACGCTTTTGTTTGCATTCCCCGTTATCGTCCTTGAAAAACAAGGGCTGTTCATTCATTACTTCGTATGTGCCGTCGAACCAATGGTAAGGCTCCGCTAAGGCAAGCATTTCCTCCAATATTGATTTCATTTCCTCTTTCTGCCCTGCGGTATGTTCACACTCGGACAAAGACAAAGCAAAATCCAAATCGGAATGTCTTTTTATCTTGGATAGGATTGCATGAAGCATGATTCCTCTTTTTATTTTCTCGTTTTCTTCCGGTATTTTGTCCGTTTCGAAATACTCTTTTGCCTTTCCGGACAGGGCATAAGGCACAATGCCGGTTGCGGATTCAAATCTCAGAACCGTATTTTTGCCAGTCTGTTCAAACGGATTGCTGTTCCGCTCCTTTTGTTCCAAATGTTCTTCCCTTGCATTTAAACTGTCATTGCCTATGGTGTAGAACAGACTGTCATCCTCCGGCAATCTCGTTTTGTCATAATGGGATATGTATTCCTGCAATATGCTTCCGACACTGTTCTTTTTGTTTGCACGGCTTATTGCAGACAAACAGTATTTGGGACGTGTGAAGGCAACGTACAACATGTTCATGTTGTCTATACGCTGCATGTATCTCTCCTGCTTGACTTCTTTTTCGTATCCAGTTTGTTCCAGTTGGTTCAATGTCGAAGGGAAAACCTTTATGTTTGACGAGCTATCCTCGTTGTCAACCCATAATGTATCACCGTTGTCCACCAGCTTCCAATCGCAGAACGGAACTATCACTACAGGATATTCCAATCCTTTGGATTTGTGTATTGTGGACAGTCTTATCGCATCCCTTATTTCCTGCGAGGCAACCTTTTTTTGACTCAGCGTGTCTTCCCAGTATTTAAGGAAATCCTTCAAGGACTGTTTGTACGATTGACCGTAAGCGAGCAGTTCGTCGAAGAACGCAAACAGAAAGACATCATCATAACTTATGTCGAACTCTTTTACAAACGCCAACACAAGCTCCAGCAAAGAATCCTTCAAATCCGAGAAACGGCTTATGTTTTCCAGTCGTTCGTGTTTTATTCCCTGATTCATTAACCACTGTTTGGACAGCGTGTCCTTATTGTCATCCATGTAATACATTAAACGGATTAAGGTGTTTATGGACAGGGATTTCTCGAATGTGAAAGCATCGTCCGAAACGGTGTTGTACCCGTTTTCTTTCAATGCAAAGGCCGTTTTGCTCAGCTTGTCGTTGTTCCTGAAAAGAAGTACGATATCGTTCAATGCATATCCTTTTTCCTTTGTATAGTATTCTATTTCATTAAGCGTAAGGAATATTATCGGATCTATCTTGCCTTCAATACACATTGTATTGATATATTCGTCGGGCATGATGAATCTTACTTCTCCTTCCGTTTTTTCGGAACTCATCTTGGCGTTTTGCACCACACTGTCGGCAATAAGACCGAGTTCTTCTTCTTTGTTCTGATTTTTGATTTCAGAAGCAAGTTGCTTATATTGACAGCTGAAAAAATTGTTGTTGAATTCCACTATGTTTTTAGCTGTACGGTAATTGTCTTTCAGACTTTCTACCGCAACATCGTTGAATTCGCTTTTTCCGCTTGAAAGACCGGCCAGCATTCTCCAGTCTCCGTCATTCCAACGGTAAATCGACTGTTTTATGTCGCCGAACAATGCACATTCTTCCCCCTTGGACAGAGACTCTTTTATCAGGAACTTGAGATTTTTCCATGAAAGCTCCGAAGTGTCCTGAAATTCGTCTATCATTATGTTGTCTATCCTGTTGCCTATCTTTTCGTAAACGAACGACGCATCATCTTCTCCGACCATTTCGGAAAGCAAAGGAGCAGTCTGTTTCAGTACGAACATGTCGTCTTCCTTCAACAGGTCGGTATATATGTCGGAAACGAACTTCAGAAGATACAGTTTGTAAACGGAGTTGACTATCATAAGCTTGCTCCGGTTTTTTTTATGGTTTTCTTTGTAGTATTCAAACAGTTCTTTATAAAGTGGTATCAGTATGTTGTCAACAATGGGGTTCTTTTCATTCTTTTTGAGCCATTCGGAAGAGTCAAGGTATTTTTCGTCAATGTTGAGCGGATTGTCCGTAGTGTAATGTCCGTTTGTTCGTTCAAGCTTGGATATCAGGGAGTATTTTTTGCCTTTGAAGTCTTCCCCGTTCAGATTGTACTCTTTGCATTTGGAGAGTATTCCGTTTATGAGTTTATTTATCCTTTCTTCAAATGATTTTATCCCTTTCTTTATGCGGTCAACCTCTTTGTTTAGTTCGTCCAGGTCGGTATCCATCGCCTTTATTTTTTCGGCAATGCTGCGTTTGTTCAATACCCCTGCAAATCTCATCATGCTTCGTTCATAATTCCAAGCCTCTCCTTTGGCGGTGGTGTCCGCAACAAGAATGTTCAGGTAGTTTTGCAAGGTTTCATTGTTTTCGGCTTCGGTTTTCAGCCTTTTTATGGACTCTTCCAAATATTGACTGTCATCCAGAAGCAGATTGAAGGAACTGCCTACTCCTATTTCCTTTGCCAGATTGCGCAGCACTTTCTGAAAAAATGAATCAAGGGTTTCTATCCAGAAATTGCTATAATCATGAAGTATGTATTGTAATGCCTTTTTCGCTTTCAGTCTTATGTCGTCATCTTCAAGCGTGGCGTTTTTTTCTTTCAGTTTGTCAACGTATGCTTTAACATTGCCGTCACCTTCGGATATGGAATAAAGAACCGACATTATCCTGCTTTTCATTTCGGCTGTGGCTTTGTTGGTAAAGGTCACCGCAAGAATATTTCTGTATGCCCTCGGATTAGACATAAGTTTGGATATGTATTCGACGACAAGGCGAAATGTCTTGCCGCTTCCTGCCGATGCCGAAAAAACCTTTAGTTCTGAGGACATGAATACCGAATTTTGCAACAAAGATAC
>DXGG01000028.1 GCA_019114015.1 Candidatus Onthomorpha intestinigallinarum
TTAAAAAAAAATGTCTTCTGAAAAGAAAAAATCGGATTCAGAAGACATTTTTTTCTTTTCAGAAGACAATAATACGCACATTTATCCGCGTAATTCCTCAGCCCTTTTGTAATCCGCCTCGGCCTCTTTCATCATTCCCTTGGCCTTGTAGGCATCGGCTCTGTTCAGATAAGCCTGCCAGAATGTGCTGTCGGACTTTATCGCTGAAGTGAAGCACTCTATCGCTATGTCGTAGTCCTTTTTCTCGGAATAGTTTATATAGCCCACATTGTTCAAAGCGTCGGCATGATCCGGCCTTATGTCAAGTATTCTCTTGTACATGTCCAAAGCCTGCTGCATTGCGCCGTGTTCCTGATAGAAAAGGGCAAGGGCATACATTGCATTCACGTTCTCGGGATTTATGTTTATCGTACTCTTCAGGTATTCCACCGCCAGTCCATCACCCTTTACGGCATACAGAAGGCCCAGTTCTTCGAACGCCTGCTCGTAATCCGACTTCAATTCTATCGCCTTCTTGTAGTCTTCCACCGCACGGACCGTGTCTCCCTGCTCTTTCAAAACCCAGCCCCTCATGAAATAGGCCGTAGGGTTCAGTTTGTCCAAAAGAATGGCCTGTTTGACATTGAACAAGGTCTTTTCGTAATCTTTCATGTAAAGGCTCAGTTCGGCCGATTTCAAATAAGCCTCTATGCACTTGCCGTCTATCTCTATCGCTTTCTGAAGACTTGCAAAGGCGCTCTTGGTTTCGCCTTGGGCAAACATTATGTCGGCCTTGAGGATATGGTATTTAACCTCCCTCGGTCTAAGCGATATCGCTTTCTGTATATTGTCGAAAGCCTCCTTTGTGTTTTCGGCCCTAAAGAAAACCTCGGCACGCTTGTAGTAAAGCTCGTCGTTTTTCGGTTCCTTGCGGATTCTTGCATCCAAAAGCGCTATCTGTTCCTTGGGAGTCAGTTTGTCCAAATCCACCTTTTTTTCCTCCTTGGAGCAGGCCGCAAACAAAAACACCGAAACAAGACACAACAGAATTTTTTCATACTTGTTCATAAGCAGACATTCATTTTAAAACGGCTGCAAAGGTAAGACAAAACTTGATTAAGTACAAAACAAATCTCCCTTCTATATAAAATTAGTATAAACGCCTTGACAATCGAAAAAAATATAATACCTTTGCAGCAGGTTTTGGTGTGAACGGTCACGCCTTTGGTTTAATATACATAAAACATATAAAGAGATGGCACAAGTACATAACTTTAACGCGGGTCCATGCGTTTTGCCTAAGCAGGCAATAGAGTCTGCTATCGAAGCGATAAGAAACTTCGATAACACGGGAATAGGAATATTGGAAATTTCACACCGTACTCCGGGCTGGGAAAGAATAATGGCCGAAACGGAACAGTTGTGGAGGGATCTTTTGCATATTCCCGACAATTACGAGGTATTGTTTTTGGGAGGTGGAGCATCCACGCAGTTCTTCACCGTTGCAGCAAACCTTTTGAACAAAAAAGCCGCATATCTTCAGACCGGAGTATGGGCAAAGAAAGCGATAAAGGAAGCAAAGTTCTACGGAGAGGTTGAAGTTGTGGCTTCTTCCGAGGACAAGACTTATTCATACATTCCAAAGGGATATACCATCCCTACCGATGCGGATTATTTCCACATCACCACAAACAACACCATATACGGTACTGAAATAAAATACGACATTGACTCACCTGTTCCATTGGTTGCGGACATGTCTTCTGATATAATGTCAAGACCTGTCGATGTTTCCAAATATGCCCTGATTTATGGTGGAGCACAGAAGAACGTAGGCCCTGCCGGAGTTACTTTCGTCATAGTAAGAAAGGACATTTTGGGCAAGGTGGAGAGAAAACTTCAGACAATGGTCGACTATCGTACCCACATAGGAGAAGAAAAGAAGAACAAATCCATGTTCAACACTCCTCCCGTATTTTCAATCTTCGTTATGCACGAGACATTGAAGTGGTTGAAAGAGAAGATGGGCGGAGTAGAAGGCATAAACAAGATAAACAAGGAAAAAGCCGAGATGTTGTACAACGAAATTGACAGAAACAAAATGTTTGTCGGTACTGCGGAAAAAGAAGACCGTTCCATAATGAACGTTTGCTTCGTAATGGCTCCGGGATATGAGGATAAGCAGGATGCTTTCATGGCTTTCGCAAAGGAAAGAGGCATGGTCGGCATAAAGGGTCACCGTTCTGTCGGCGGCTTCAGGGCTTCCATCTACAATGCATGCCCTGTTGAGTCTGTCAAGGCTTTGATTTCCTGCATGCAGGAGTTCGAAAAATTGAACGCTTAATCATTTTGTAAATAGAAAAAGAGAATCGAGAGAAAGGTCGTCCTTGTTTCAAAGCAGGCTTCCGACCTCTCGATTTTCGTTATTGTCAAACAAATAAAAACAGTTAGGGAAATGACAAAAGTATTGGTAGCTACGGAAAAGCCTTTTGCTAAGGCTGCCGTTGACGGTATAAGAAAAATTGTGGAAGGAGCCGGTTTCGAATTGGCCCTTTTGGAAAAATACACCGACGTAAACGATTTGTACAAGGCGGTTGAGGATGCGGAAGCCTTGATTGTACGTTCGGACAAGGTAACCAAAGAGGTGATAGACCATGCCAAGAAGTTGAAAATAGTTGTTCGTGCCGGAGCGGGTTACGAC
>DXGG01000029.1 GCA_019114015.1 Candidatus Onthomorpha intestinigallinarum
GAAAAAGAGAGAACATGTTTTGAGTATTGCTACAGTGGTTATGGTAGCTATTGTTGTTGTAATGTTTGCTTCGTGTGGAAGCACTAAAAAGAATTCGTCCGTTTCCATTACGGATAAGAAGGAAATGAAAAAGCAGTTGGGAGCTGTTGCGGAAGTCGAAGTCGAATTCCCTTGTTCAGGTTTGGATTCCGATGATGAATATTTGCGTGTCAACGGTAATGGAACGAGTAAGGACAAAACGATGGCAAAGGACAGGGCCTACCAGAATGCTTTGTCTTCTTTGGCCACAAAATTGGCTGGAGTTGCCTCTATGGATAACGTTAGAGTAGCTGTTTCTGTCAATGCAGATGGAGAAGAGTTTCATGACAAGATGGTATCCGTGTCCAAAGTAGTAGCCAAAGCCAATGTGGCGGGTTATCGTACGTCTTGTGAAAAATATACCGTAAACCCTGAAACAGGAGCTTATACATGCTATGTAGCCATAGATTTCGGTAAGGAAAAGGTTGTGAAAGAGATGTATGACGGTTTGAAGAACAAGAACCTTATTAAGGCTGATTACGATTTTGACCGTTATCTTGAAATGTTTGAAAAGGATTTGAAGCAGTATGAAGAGTCAAGGCAGTAATCTATTGACGACAATGGTGAGAGGCATGATATTGCTGTCTTTTTTCATGCCTCTTTCCATTTTTTCGCAAGAGCCGGTATGGCTTGATATCAATGTGCGAAACATGCAGTATCCTCAGGATGCATATTATACCGGATTTTCTGAAGTGTATGTGACTTCAAGTAAAACAAAGGAGCAGGCGTTGAACAGCGCAAAACAAAAAGCCGTAGGAGAATTGTCCGACAGGGTGCGTGTGATGGTCAACTCCAAGAAACTCTCAATCAACACAAGTTACGGAGGAACGGATGTGGAAGAACAGATTCGTTCCAAATTCACCTCGCTTGTTGAAACCACATCTCAAACCGAGGTGGTAGGTTCGAAGGTCTATACATATTACGCTGAGAAGGATAAAACGGTGTATGCCTTTGCCTATGTGAGCAGAGAGGAACTGAAGAACTATTACAAGAATCAGATTTCATTCTACCTGAACAAGGTTGAAGGTACACTTGCCACGGCATCCGAATTGGCGGAAAAAGGATATAAGAACAAAGCCAGGCAGCAATGCCTTTCTGTTGTCGATGCATTTGCAACCATAGCCTATTCACAGGACTTGCTTACAGCCATGGAGGAATATATGGACGATTCTTCTTTGCAGCAGTCGAGGAGTGAACGTTTGCGTAACGAATTGATACAGACAATAGCAGACTTGGAAAACAGCGTTTACGTTTATCTCGAATGCAACGAGACCGTAAACGGACAGTCCGTCGTGCATATAGGAGAGCGTTTGCCCGGTATGATTACGGAGAAAGGTTGTGGTTGTAATTTCACTGAAATGGAAGAAGAGGCTGATTTTGTCGTGAGGGTCAATGCCCGTTTGTCGCGTTGTCAGGATGCTCCCGACAATATAGTATTTTGCTACGCCAATGCAACATTAAGCATCTTCAACAAGCATACGCAGAAAACGGTCAAGCCTAAAATATCCGAAGCCAAAGGCGGTTGGACACAAGGCAATAGAGCTAATGCTACCGAGGAAGCATTTGATGAACTGGCGGAAAAAATAGTCGAAAAAGTAGTTCCTGCACTAAAGAATTAAAGATATGAAAAAGATATTGTTATTTACAGCCTTGCTATTGTGTGTGGCAGCGGTGAGAGGACAAGGGTCTGGGCTTTCGAGCAAACAGACCAAGGTCGCCGTTTACGTTGCCGATGAGGGATACGGTTTGGCCGATTATGTTTCAGCGGCAATGGTCGACGCTTTTGTACACAATAGCAAGTATATGGCTGTCGAGCGTACCAATGATTTTTTAAGGGCAATAAACGCCGAACACGAATATCAGCGTACAGGTATGGTGGACGATGAACAGATAGCACGCTTGGGAAAACAATTCGGTACGAAATTGGTTTGTGTGGTCAAGGTTGGCAAGATGATGGATAAGTTCTTCATGCAGGCCCGTCTGCTCGACGTTGAAAGTGCAAGTATAAAGAATACAACAAAAGCGTTTGTGTTTGCCCCCGAAGATATAGAGGATACATGCACCAAAGTCGTTGCGCAGCTGCTCGGTGAAAACAGGGATGAAAGAACCATACAAAGTGCTTTCGGATATTGATGTTCAATGGATTAACAATGTTATCACGGTAATTATGAGAAGATTATTGTATTTGTTGTTTGCATTGTTTTTGTGTGGTTCGTTTTCTTCCTTTGCTCAAGGGACGCAGAAACCGAAGATTGCGGTCTATGTTGAAAATAAAGACAATGACAATAGGTTAACTGAATATGTAAGTCAGTATTTTGTTAATGCTATAGTGAAAAAGGGAAAGTATACTGTGGTTGAACGCACGAAAGAATTTCTGGCAGAGTTAAAAAAAGAGCATTATTTTGAACGAACGGGAGAAGTTGATGATGAACAGATTGCAAAAATGGGTAAAATGGATGGGGTAGATTTTATTTGTGCTATACGGATAAGTTCTGGCAACATATATGCGAGAGTAATAAGTGTGGAAACCGCAACAGTTCAAATGTCTGCGGCTCCTAATTATATCGGGAATTATTATAATTTAAGTTCTTATAATAATGCTTCATTGAAAGAAGTTTTTACATCCCTATTCGGGCCAGACCCTCAACCTTCTGCTTCAAGCGCTTCAAAACGTCCTAAAATAAATACTCCTGATAATTCCATGGGATTTATGATAACGAGTTCTTTCGATTCAAAAGGTATTATAGGAATGTCTTTTCCTTTTAATAGAGGCTTTTTTCAATCTGGTTTATGTATTTTATATCCGATTGACGAAGATGGTTTTAACGTTCAATTTACGGTCAGTATAGGACTGCGACTTAAATACATTGCACTTGATTGTGGATTAGGTGTATTTGGAGGAACAACAACCCCAGAATATTTAATCCGTCCTACAATTATAGGCTATATCCCGATGAGTAATGATAAATATTTTAATATTTCATTTGGGTATAATTATGTGTTTGATGCGAAGATATTAACAAATGGATTGGTATTTGGTATTGGCCTTAGCTTCTAAGATTATTTGAGAATTAAAAATCTTGTATTACGCAATAGCTATGATTATGAGAAGAATATTGTATTTATTGTTTGCATTGTTTTTGTGCGGTTCGGTTTCTTCCTTTGCTCAAGGGACAGAAAAGCCGAGGGTAGCGATCTATACGGAGGATGATTCCGGAGAGAATATTGTCGAGTTCGTAGGGCAGTATCTTGTTGACGCCATAGTCAAGATGGGACAGTATACTGCAGTTGAACGTACGGCGGATTTCTTGAAAGGGATAAACAAAGAACAACAATATCAGCGTACAGGTGTTGTTGAAGACGAATTGATAGCCCGGCTCGGTAAACAGTTCGGTGCCAGATTTGTATGTATGGTCAAGATAGGGAAAAGTGCGGGACAGTTGTTTATTTCCGCACGCTTAATAGATGTTGAGACCGCGGCGGTTACCGCCTCTACCGTGCCTATTGTATTGAATTCAATGGGTCTGAACGATGTCGGAGCTTCGTGTCAAAAGGTTGTGGCTTCCATGTTCGGGGGAAAATCCGTAGGGGCCGGATTTGCTTCAACATCATCTTCTATTGGTCGTTCACATCCGGCCGAGCCTGAAATGGTCTTTGTTGAGGGTGGTACCTTCCTTATGGGTTGCACTTCGGAGCAGGGCGGTGATTGTGATGCTGATGAATCACCTAATCATTTGGTTACGGTGTCAGACTTTTACATAAGTAAATACGAGATTACACAAGGACAGTGGGAGGCCATAATGGGCACAAGTATCCGTCAGCAGAGAGACAAGGCCAATCGTGAATGGCCAATAAATGGTGAAGGATCCAATTATCCAATGTATTATGTCAGTTGGAATGATGTGCAGGAGTTTATCAGCCGGTTGAATTCACTTACGGGCAAACAGTACCGTCTTCCGACCGAGGCGGAATGGGAGTATGCTGCCAGAGGCGGTAAAAAGTCCAAAGGATATAAGTACAGCGGCAGCAACTTCATAGAGCAGGTTGCATGGTATAGTGACAACAGTGGCAATACGACGCATCCCGTAGGCAGCAAGCAACCGAATGAGCTGGGTATATATGATATGAGCGGTAATGTTTGGGAGTGGTGTTATGATTGGTATGGAGCTTATGGCAGCGGCAGTCATACCAATCCTGTTGGTCCAGGTTCGGGTTCTTTTCGGGTCTCTCGCGGTGGCAGTTGGAATTTTATTGCGACTAACATTCGGGTGTCGAATCGTAACAACTACACCCCTTCGGATCGCAACAGCATGCTTGGCTTCCGCCTTGTGTGTCCCAAATAGTTTGTCCTGTGGAAACATCCTTTCCGTGTGATATAACGAGTTTGCTCGGGAAAAAAAGCGTAGCGGAGCCGCTTTTTTGAATGAGCAAACGAGATGTATTGTTTGCAAGTGAAATAAAAGTAATGGTTTTATGAGAAGATTATATTTGTTGTTATTGTTTTGTCTGTTGTTTCCGGCATTAGGAGTTCAGTCACAGGACAAGCCCAAAGTTGCGGTTTACACTACGGATGAGTCCGATTATAACATAGGTGCGTTTGTAGGAGATTATTTAATCAATGCCATAGTTAAAAGAGGAGAATATATAGCGATAGAGCGTACCGCTCAGTTTTTGTCGGAGATAAACAAGGAACAGAGTTTTCAGCGCACTGGTGCAGTTGACGACAGTCAGATTTCCCGACTTGGTAAGAACATGGGAGTACAATATGTCTGTGTTGTCAAGGTTGCGAGGGTTGGTGAACAGTTGTTTATGTCGGCCAGACTGATAGATGTAGAGACAGCAGAAGTTAAGTCAACGGCACGTCCGGTTAGTTTCAATCCTGATAATTTGCAAGATATGGAGAGTTCATGTGATAATCTTGTGGCCTCCATGTTCGGGAGAGTGTGATATCTTTCTTTATCTTACAAATTGTTGCAATAAGCTCATATTCAGTAAAATACTGTAAAGGATTGTGCTCAAGTAGAATTCAAAACAAGAGTTCAGAATGCAGTTATGCTTTGCGAGAAAATAAGGAGGTCGAGAAACTAATGAGAATCAAAATAATAAATGTACCATTGACTGATGATGGAAATATGCAAGCTGAGTTGGATCGCTTTTTATCTGCCAATCGAGTCTTGGAAGTTGAACAACAGTTTTATTCTACAAATAGAGATGCAGGTTGGAGTTTTTGCATACGTTATATATTTTCTCCATCTTCCGCTATTTCAACATCAGCAAAAACCGACTATAAGAAAGTTTTGAGCGAAAAAGAATTTGAAACGTTTTCTAAATTAAGAGAGATAAGAAAGCAGCTTGCAGCTAGAGATGCCGTACAGGCATACATTGTTTTTACAGATGAAGAGTTGGCCAATATTGCACGACTACCTCGTATGGAGGTTGGACAACTTATTTCCATTAAAGGAATAGGCGACAAGAAAGTGGAAAAATACGGTAGAGTCATGCTTGAAATGTACAACGAAATGATTAGAGAAACAACAATAGCTGAAAAATAACATGAAACGTATAGGTAACTTGTTGGAAGCAATTGCGGATACTGAAAATATTGAACTTGCCTATTGGAAGGCTCAAAGAGGTAAGAAGTATAAAAATATTGTTTGTCGCAATCGCCCTTGTTTGTGGAAAGAACTTGCAGACTTGCGGCAGCAAATATTGTCATCTGACGTTAAAGTAGGAAATTATCATTTTTTTAAAATCTATGATCCAAAAGAAAGAGTGGTTTGTTCTGCAGACTTTTTAGAACATGTCTTGCATCATGCCTTAATAAATGTTTGTTCGCCTTATTTTGAAAGACACTTTATTCATGATACTTATGCATGTCGTAAAGGTAAGGGACCGTTTAAGGCATTGGAAAGGGCGAAAACATATCAGCGGAAGTATCGTTTTTTTTTAAAATTGGATGTAAGAAAGTATTTCGATACGGTTGACCATGTCATTTTAAAAGAGAAACTTGAACGTATTTTTAAGGATAAGTTGTTGTTAAAGGTTTTTTTTCGAATCATTGACAGTTATCATGTGACGGATGGTGATGGAAATAAAGGTCTGCCTTTGGGCAATCTGACATCTCAGTATTTTGCAAATTTTTATTTGTCGTTTGCAGATCATTATGCAAAGGAAGTGTTGCATACGACTGCATATGTCCGTTATATGGATGACATTGTGATCTGGAGTAACAGAAAAGATGAACTGATTGCCAAAGGAGAAGAATTAAAAAGGTTTCTTAAAGAAAGTCTATTTTTAGAGCTGAAACAGTTTTATTTGAATTCCAATGATAACGGACTCCCTTTTTTAGGGTACTTGTTGTATCGGAATAAAGTGAAATTACAGCAAAAACGGAAAAGGCGTTTTATTCGTAAATTTAATGAATATATCTACTACTTTCGTATGGGTCGTTGGACTCAGGAAGATTTGGCATTACATTTGCGTCCTATATTCGCTTATGCGGATTATGCAGAAACAATAGGATTGAGAGAACGTATCTTGCTAAAACTAAATAAGTGAGAGATGGTCAAGGGGTTCTTATCGGGTTAATCGCGGTGGCAGTTGGAATAATATTGCGACTAACATTCGGGTGTCGAATCGTAACAACAACACCCCTTCGAATCGCAACAACAATCTTGGCTTCCGCCTTGTGTGTCCCATAATTTACACGGAAAGGATGGATATCCGCAGGTAAACAGGCTGTCCTCGCGTTACTTTGGGAAAACAAAGTACAAACAGAAGTCGACAAAGTCGAAAGTATCCGTATTAGTACCTAATTCGATTATTTTTTAATTGATATGTCTCGGGAAAGTTCGGATATTTTTTTTGCTAAAAAATAAATAAAATAATGTGAGATTTGTAGTGTTTCCCCCTTGCGGAGAGGAGGGGATTCGAACCCCTGAAACCTTTTTGAGGTTTACTCGCTTTCCAGGCGGGCCAGTTCAACCACTCCTGCACCTCTCCA
>DXGG01000030.1 GCA_019114015.1 Candidatus Onthomorpha intestinigallinarum
TTCCTGTCCTTTTACGTCAACGAAGTCGAATTCGTAATTTTCAAGGCTTTTGGCAAATTCTTCCCTTATGTCTATTTGTGTTTTGTTCAACGGAGCCACATTATCAAAGAAATTGATAACCTCCATTATGTTTTCGGCTCCGTACACATCCAGTCCGTCAACTATGGCAGCCTCCTGGGCATTGCATTTTGGCAGAATGAATCCCTTGAATCCCTGTTTTTTCGCCTCCAAAGCAATGGGCAATGCTCCTTTTATTGCCTGCAAAGAACCGTCAAGAGACAATTCTCCCATTATTATGTAGTCTGCCAGTTTGTTGGACAGTATTTGTTCGGAGGCTGCAAGTATGCCAATCGCTATGGTCAGGTCGTAGGCCGAGCCTTCTTTTTTCAAGTCTGCTGGAGCCATGTTTATGACTATCTTCTTGCCCGGAATCTTATAGCCGTAACAGTTGAGGGCCGAAGCTATTCTCTGTTGACTTTCTTTTATTGCATTATCCGGTAAACCCACAAGCATGAAATTTATGCCTTTATCCACATTTACCTCTACCGTAATCGTGATTGCGTTTATCCCAGATATGGCACTGCCATAGGTTTTTATCAACATGTTTAATGGATATTTCGTTTGATTGATTCCAAAAGATGGTCTGTCAATTCAGGACTGCTCAGATAATGAGCAAGACTTGAATCGAAACATTCTTTTGTCGTATTGTGTCTTTTCAATATGTCCGTTTTGTATTTAGACAATTGCCTTTCGGCTCGCTCCTTGTCTTCATTGTCGGAATAGGACATGGCTTCGGCCTTTTTTGTCTCTATTATAATGCGACCCATCGTGTTTGCATCCAAGTATTTTGGACTTTCCGTTTTGTTGCACGAACAAAAAAACAGAAAGAGCAGTAACATAAACCACTTTTGCTTTATCATAATCTATTCAAAACCGTTTCTATTAGTCTGTTGATTGCAGGATGATAGTCTTCTGCGAACTCTCCCTTTTCTCTGTTGGCAATTACCGTACATATTGTCAAAACATTGTGTCCGAGATTTTTGCCTAAAGCATACAGGGAAGATGTTTCCATTTCGTAATTGGTTGTCTTAATATTGTTGTATGAGAAATTCTTCAATCTGTCGTTTATTGTGTTGTCCGCCAAATCAAGCCTTATGTTTCGCCCCTGAGGACCGTAGAATCCGGGAGCGGTTATCGTTATGCCTTTGTGCATGTCAAAAGCTATTCGATCCATAAGGTCGTTGCTGCATTCTACTGCGTATGGTCTCGGAAGGCTTTCATTCCAATTCATGTGTTGAATGAAATCGTCTGCAATTTCCCTGTTCAATACCCCTTCTTTGTTTTTGTAAAAGTACATGATGCCGTCTATTCCTATTACATATTTTGAGGCTATGTATTCGTTGACCGATATATCCTTTTGCAGGGAGCCGCAAGTTCCCAATCTTATTATGTTCAAAGTTCTATGAACAGGCTTAATCTCTCTTGTCTTAAGGTTTATGTTTGCACAAGCATCGAGTTCCGTAACCACTATGTCTATGTTGTCAACGCCCATTCCGGTGGACAGTACCGTTACTTCTTTGCCTTTGAAACAGCCTTTGCAACTGACCATTTCACGATTGGAAGAAGAGTGAATCCGTTTGTCGAAGAATGATGCCACGTTTTGGACTCTTGAAGGGTCTCCTACCAAAATTATATTCTCGCTTAAGTCCTTATCAGACAAATTTATGTGATACAAATTTCCCTCAGGAGTTAAAACCAATTCTGAAGCTGTTAATTTTTTATTACAATCCATGTTTCTTTCTTTGTTTCGAAGTGTAAAGGTATAAAGAATTTTTTAATTGTTGATTTATGGTGGTATTTTATTTCTGTACCTTTGCAAATCATTTAGCCGTATTGAAAAAATGGATGCAATACAAAGAAAGGTAGAGATAATGTCGCCTGTCGGTTCTTATGAAGCGCTCATGGCAGCGATAGAAGCAGGTGCGGACAGCGTTTATTTTGGAGTCGAGGGTTTGAACATGCGTTCCCGCTCTGCAAACAATTTTACATTGGACGACCTGAAAAAAATAGTATCCATAGCCAAAGAAAACGGAGTCAGAACATACCTTACTCTGAATACCGTAGTCTATGACAGGGAACTGGAATATATGCGACAAATACTTCAAACGGCAAAACAAAGCGGAATAAGTGCCGTCATAGCCGCAGACATGGCTGTGATAGGTCATGCATGCAGTCTCGGGATAGAGGTACACCTTTCGACTCAATGCAATATCACCAACAGAGAATCCGTAAGATTCTATGCACAGTTTGCGGATGTCATAGTGACTGCAAGAGAACTCGCCCTTTCTCAAGTAAAGGACATAACCCAATGGATAAAAGACAATGACATAAAGGGTCCTTCGGGAAGGCTGTTGGAAATAGAGTGTTTTGCACACGGCGCATTGTGTATGGCTGTCAGCGGAAAATGTTACATATCCTTGGACAACGCAAATCAATCCGCCAACAGGGGAGCCTGTCTGCAATATTGCAGAAGACCTTATAAGGTTACGGATATTGACGGAGGCACTGAACTTGTGGTGGATAACCAATACATAATGTCTCCGAAAGATTTGAAGACATTGGATTTTCTGGACAGGATTCTGGATGCGGGAGTAAGAGTATTGAAGATTGAAGGCAGGGGGAGAAGTCCCGAATACGTAAAAGTCGTAACAAGGGTTTATAAACAGGCTGTACAGGCTTATTTGGACGGAAGTTGGAACGAGGAAAAGCTTGGAGCGTGGAATAAACAACTCAAAAGCGTTTACAACAGAGGTTTTTGGGACGGATATTATTTGGGGCAGAAAGTGGGAGAATGGACAAAAAAATACGGCTCTCAAGCAACGACAAGAAAAGTCTTCGTAGGCACTGTGACCAATTATTTTAAGAACATAGGTGTTGCGGAAATAAAAATTGAAACCGGAGAATTGCATTTGAAAGACAACATATACATAATGGGACAGACTACCGGGGTTTACGAGGATTGTCTTGAAGAAATAAGGGTGGATATGCAAAAAACCGATAAAGCGATAAAAGGAGAATTGTGTTCCATTCCTACAAAAAGGCTTGTAAGACGCTCGGACAAGGTTTATGTAGTTGAGGAGGTGGCATTATAGCATGAAACGGTTCAACTATCACTCCCATTCTACTTTCTGCGACGGAAAAAGCAGTTTGGAAGATATGGTATTGGCGGCAATAAATAAAGGAATGGATTATTTCGGCTTTTCCGCACATGCCCCAGTCCCTTTCAATGACAACTTCGCTTTGCAAAAGGAAGATGTCAACAAATATCTGGCAGAGACCGAACGGCTGAAAGAAAAATACAAAGACCGCATTCGTCTTTTTACTTCCATGGAATTCGACTATATAACCGATATTATGGAAGACATAAACGAGCAGGCGAAAACTTACGGTTTGGATTACATCATTGCATCCGTACACATGGTAAGAGAGAAATCAAGCAAGTTGATGTGGTTTATAGACGGAAGCAAACAGGAAATATATGACAAACAGTTGAAAGAGGTTTTCGACGGCGACATAAGACGCGGAGTGGAAACGTTTTATGATCAGACCATAAGGATGATTAGCAACGTAAGGCCCGATATTGTGGGTCATCTGGACAAAATCAAAATGCACAACAAAGACAGGTATTTCAAACAGAGGGAATCCTGGTATAGAGATTTGGTAATGGAGACTCTTTATGCCATAAAGGAAAATGACTGTATATGTGAATTGAATACGAGAGGATTGTATAAAGGACGGTCGGACGATTTCTTCCCTTCCACACAATGGATAAAGGCAGCGGCGGAAATGAATCTGAGAATGACTGTTTCAACCGACTGCCACAATGCAACGGAAGTGGATTTGCTTTTTGATGAAGCAATTGAAAGGCTCAAGGAATCAGGACATAAATATGTGTGGTATTTCGACGGACAATGGAAAGCGGAGAAATTGACATAGAAATTCTAACGTCTATGGACGGAAGTTCAACCATAAGACGGAAAGACCTTTTTGAAACCTATCATTCGGCCTTCGGAGCATTGACCGAAACGAATTTGGTTTATATGGATTATGCCTTTAAACATTGGTGTACACATAACAATTCAATAAAGGCAAATATACTGGAGATAGGTTTTGGAACGGGACTGAACGCAATTGCAACTATGAAACATTCTTCTCTTTCAAATGTACTGTATCATACAATCGAACCATTCCCGCTGTCAACGGATATTATCCATAAATTGAATTACGGCAAACTGTTGGGAATGGAAAAAGAGTTTGAATCAATCCACTCATGTCCTTGGGAAAAGGAAGAAAAGATAACGCCACATTTTACAATCAGAAAACAGCAATCCACCGCCCAAAACACCGATTACCCTGATGATTTCTATGACATAGTTTATTTCGATGCCTTTTCACCGGACAACGAACCGGAACTGTGGACGGAATCCTTGTTTTCTAAAATATACAAAAGTATGAGGAACGGTGCGGTTTTGACCACATATTGTTGTAAGGGAACGGTAAAGAGATTACTCAAAGGTTCCGGATTCGAAATCGAAAAACTGAACGGCCCTAAGGGGAAAAGAGAAGTATTAAGAGCCGTAAAACCATAAATCAACCCCCTGCTCTTTTGGCCTTGTAGCCTTTTTCCTTCAGATATTGCAAAACCTTTTCGCAGAAATCTCCCTGCAAAAGAATCTCACCGTCTTTTACGCTTCCTCCTACCCCACACTTGTTTTTCAGTTCCTTGCCCAAAGCATTCAGGTCTTCCTCCCTTCCCACAAATCCGCTTATCAGCGTGACCTTTTTGCCGGCTCTTTGTTTTTTGTCCAATTGAACCCTGAGGTCTTGCCGAGAATTGTCCAACGTTGTCGTTTCTTCTTCTCCTTCAGTCCGATATTGAAAGTCGGGATTTGTGGAATAGACTATTCCCACCCTGTTTCTGTTTTTGTTACTCATATTCTTAAGGTATTATTATGTTGAGAGAATGAGGTATGATGCTGAACTCCAAGTCGTCCTGAAAAATCACATACTCTCCGTCTATGTTCGCCCCTATTGTTCCCTTATTTCTGACCCTTACCTTGTTCGTCTGATAAGATGTGACATACATTGATCTGTCAAAATTCTTGAAAAACAGCAACTGTGCAGTCCATGGAACCATCGGAAGGGGCGGTTTCTTGACTATTACCACATCTATCAGTCCGTCATCCAGTTCCGCTTTAGGCGCTATCTCGGTATTGAACCCGAACTGCTTGGAATTGGCAAAACTGATGAAAAGGGCATTGGTCCTGATTTCTTTACCGTCTATCTCCAAAAGATATTCTTTAGGCTGATAAAAAGGATAATGTTGCAAAACCAGATTAAAATAAGGTTGAAAGCCTCTTGTCTGAGTTTTTGAGAACTCCTCGGCAATCAAAGCATCAAAACCAATACCTGCAATGCTAGCATAAACGGTATCATTCACCTTTATCGTATCCACCTCCAAACGCCTGCCTTTGTTTATTACCTTTATGGCTTCCTCTATCGACAAAGGTATTTTCAGACATCTTGCCAAACCGTTGCCGCTTCCGGCTGGAATGATTCCGAGAGTTACACCGGTGGAAACAAGTCCCTTGACACAGTCGTTTATCGAGCCGTCGCCACCGACAGCCACAACGGTGTCAAACCCTTTTAAAACTCCCGCCAAGGTCAATGCGGTAGCATGATGCGCATATTTGGTATAATTTATTTCATATTCGAACCGCTCCTTGTCCAGATACTTTTCTATCGCATCCTCCACTTTTCTCTGCTTGCCTATTCCGGACTTCGGATTTATTATGAAAAGAATCCTGTCTTTGTAATCCATGCTCAGACGGTTTTGTTTCCTATTATGGAATTATTGTATTGTTGTATTACTGCCTTTATGAATTTGAGATGAAAATCCCCCACATCCTTATGGCTTTCATAAATATTGTTTTTCAGTCCCACATCCTTTTTCACATTATACAATTCAATCGGACAACCCTCTTTGTATTTGCTCATGTAATCCCCTATCAT
>DXGG01000031.1 GCA_019114015.1 Candidatus Onthomorpha intestinigallinarum
GCGTGTTTGAGGCCGAAGCGGTGATAATAGCCACCGGAGCGAGCGCAAGATGGCTTGGACTGGAAAGCGAAAGGAAATTCATGGGTATGGGCGTTTCGGCATGTGCCACATGCGACGGCTTCTTTTACAGGAATCAGGACGTTGCCGTTGTAGGCGGAGGCGATACGGCATGCGAAGAGGCCACATATCTGTCGAATATATGCAGAAAGGTTTATCTTGTTGTCAGACGCGACGTTCTCAGAGCCTCCAAGGCAATGCAGGAGAGGGTGTTGAACAATCCGAAAATAGAGGTTTTGTGGAATCACAAGCCTTTTGAGATATTGGGAGACGAAAACGGGGTGAACGCCTTTCGTCTTGAACATTCGGCAACATCCGAAAAAAGGGACATAGCCGTCACGGGCGTATTCCTTGCGATAGGTCACAAACCCAACACCGATTTGTTCAAGGAACAGATAAGACTTAATGCCGAAGGATACATAGAAACCGAACCGGGCACTTCCAAAACCAGCGTGGAGGGAGTGTTTGCGGCAGGAGACGTGATGGATCCCGTATATCGTCAGGCAATAGTTGCGGCCGGAAGCGGATGCAAGGCCGCCATGGATTGCGAACGCTTTTTGTTGGCCAATCCTCTTCAATAGGGAATGGATTTTCTGAAAAAGGGGACATTTGTTTTCATTGCTTTGCTTCCGCTGTGTCTTCCCTTGGGTCTGTCGGCTCAGCAAGACGGGAAAGACACGGTGGAACGCAGGAGCATATATTTTAATGTCGACCCTCTCTCTCATCTGATAGACGATACGCATCAGCCCGAAAACGTGTTGAATGATGTCCACAGGGTGGACAAGTCCTTTGCGCTTACGGGCGATTTCTATCAGAGGCTTTCCTCTCCGGGTTCTCCCTCAAGGAATCTTTTTTTTCGTCCCGGGGACATAAACGACAGGGATGTCCATGCCTTGTTGTTCGAGCCTTATCTGTACACTGCGGACAACATACGCTTCTATCAGACCAACAGACCTTACAGCAACCTTAAGTATTCCAACGACATAGACAATGCGCAGTACTTTTCGATAACCCACAGTCAGAATGTGTGGAAATCCCTCAATGTCGCATTGACCTATGATGTGAACTATGCCGACGGAACGTTCGACAAGTCGCAGACGATGAACCAGTTCTTCAATTTCACTGCCAATTACATATCCGCGAAGGGGCGTTACCGAGCGGCGGCTTCCTTCATAAGAAACCGCGCCTATGTTCTGGAAAACGGCGGAATACTTTCGGACTCGCTGTTTCTGAACGATGCCTATTCCAAACCTGAGACCTATCCCGTCAATCTTGAAAATGCGTACAGCAAATACAAGACGGCCGACTTTTCCTTGTTTCAGACCGTGCGTCTTGACATGGATACGGCAGGGGGAACAAGGGTGCTGAATGCAGGAGCGCTGAATCATCAGATAAGATTCAACCGTTCCTCGCGTCTTTACAGGGACGAGTTGATGAAAACGACGGATTCATTGTCGAAAAGACAGTTGCGCAACATTCTTTCCTGGACTAACGATGTGTATAATCGTGAAAAGGCGGAATGGTTCCTGCCTTTGACTTTCGGTTTGGAGCATGAACTGCTGCTGTATGCGGACTCGCTCAATTCCGACTTGAACAACATGATAACGCCTTTTGCGCGAATCGGTCTGCGTTCGCCTTTGCTTGACATGCGTCTTGAGGGCAGATATGTTTTGGGAGGAAGTTATTTTGCGGGAGACTGTCAGGTGAAACTTGATTCAAGACTTTATTTCTCGACAAATAACAGGGATAACGCCCTTGGACTTAAGGCCTCGTACAGTAGCCTGAGTGCGAACTATATTCTTTCACATTTCTCATCCGAAAGGCTTGTTTGGGATAATGTGTTGGAAAAGACAGGCACGCTCTATCTAAATTTGTCCTATCTTTACAAGGATATGATAGAGGCTTTCCTTTCATATGCTGGACTGGACAAGGCAAGCTATGTTGACAATGACATGAGGGTGAGGCAGACCTCGGTTTCGACCCATCTGTTTCAGGTCGGACTGAAACACGATTGCCGTGCGGGACGTTTCGGTTTTGGAGGGTTTGCCTTGTTGCAAAAAGCATCGGACGATTATGCGGTAAGGGTGCCGCTTTTTCAGGCAAGGCAGACAGTGTATGTTGAAATCGATTTGTTCAAGGGACGTCTCAAGACGCAGTTCGGCCTGGATTTGAACTACAATACCGCATATTATGCCGACATGTATTCGCCTCTTCTCGGCTGTTTTGTAAGACAGGATGAGGAAAAGGTCGGAAACTATCTTTATGCCGACGTTTATATCAATGCAAAGATAGACAAGTGCAATCTGTTTCTGTCCTTGTCGCATCCTTATGCGGGTCTTTTGGGATACAACTACATAAACACCCCCTTATATCCTCACGAAGGACTGGCTTTCCGTTGGGGGTTGAGCTGGGATTTGTGGGACTGATGTTTTTTTGCCGTGTCGCGGCGGCGGTTTTGTTGCAGGAGTGTATGGTTCAGAACTTCATTCCTACCGAAAAACCGACAGCCTTGTCGTAAACGAAAGGAGCTATGAACGTTTCGGCTTTTTTTGCGTTTTTGCGCAAATCTGAGAAATGTTCCTTGAGGTAAGGGTAGAATAGGGTGGCCAGACGTGCGCTTATGATTCCTATCCCTGCGCCTGCAACCACATCCGAGAACCAGTGTTTGTCGTTATATATCCTCATTGCCGCAACTGTCGTGGCCAAAGTGTAGGCTCCTATGCCGTACCACGGCGATTCGTCCTTGTAGGCCTGGCGAACAAGTTCTGCGCCTACAAAAGCCGTTGCGGTATGTCCCGAAGGGAATGAATTCGATGCCGAACCGTCGGGTCTCATGTGTGGATATGTGTCCTTGATACACAGAACGGTCGCACCCATAAGGGCATGTGCCATGGCCGTAATAATCATTCTGTCTGCCAGACTTTGGTTGCTTTCCGCTCCAATGAAGTCAAGTCCGAGGTATGCGACGGCCGGGATGAACTGAATGTAATCGTCTGCATGTATTTTCCTTGTTCGCATATCGTCCGCCGCATTTTTTATTTCCGTGTCCAGGTCTTGCAGTCCGTCTATGCTGTGTGCAAGTATTCCGTAGCCTATCAGTGTACCCGGAATGAGCAGTTTGAGCGTTTCTTTTCTGTTGTGATATAGCGAATCCCTACGTATTCTTTGTGAAAAGGAATTCAGAATGATAAATACAAAGACAATAAAAAGCAGATATTTCAACATATCGCTGCAGGTTTTTGTTTGTTATACTTCCAATGGTTTTATGTTTTGGTGAATGTATGTGCAGAGATTTTCTATCGGCATCCGTTCCTGCTGCATCGAGTCTCTTTCCCTTACGGTTACGGTATTGTCCTCGAGCGTTTGGGTATCCACCGTTATGCAGTAAGGAGTGCCTATGGCGTCCTGACGTCTGTATCTTTTGCCTATTGCATCCTTTTCGTCGTATTGTATTTGGAAGTCCTGCTTAAGAATGTCCGTTATTTCATGTGCCTTTTCCGGCATTCCGTCCTTTTTCACCAAAGGAAGAACAGCCGCTTTCACCGGAGCCAATATGCGGGGCAGTTGCAGTACGACCCTTTCCGAGCCGTCCTCAAGGCTTTCCTCCGTATAAGCATGGGAAAATACTGCAAGGAATGTTCTGTCCAGTCCTATGGATGTTTCAACGACATAAGGTACATAGCTTTCGTTCAGTTCGGGATCGAAATACTGCAACTTCTTGCCTGAAAACTCCTGATGACGTTTAAGATCGAAGTCGGTACGTGAGTGAATGCCTTCGAGTTCTTTGAAGCCGAAAGGAAATTCAAACTCGATATCCGTGGCCGCATTGGCATAATGAGCCAGTTTTTCGTGATTGTGAAAACGGTATTTCTCCTTTGGTATGTTCAGTGCAAGATGCCATTTCATTCTTGTCTGCTTCCAGTATTCGAACCACTTGATTTCCTCGCCCGGACGTACGAAAAACTGCATCTCCATTTGCTCGAATTCCCCCATTCTGAAGATAAACTGACGGGCAACTATCTCATTACGGAACGCTTTTCCTATCTGCGCGATACCGAACGGTATCTTCATCCTTCCGGTCTTCTGTACATTGAGGTAGTTAACAAATATGCCTTGAGCGGTTTCAGGTCTCAGATAAATGATGTCCGCCTGCTCGCTTACCGAACCTACCTTGGTGGAGAACATAAGGTTGAACTGTCTGACCTCCGTCCAGTTGCGCGAACCCGAAACGGGACATACTATGCCCAGTTCCTCAATCAGTGCCTTCAGTCCCGCAAGGTCGTTCCTTGTCATAAGGTCTGAAAACCGCCTTGTTATATCTTCTATTTTCGTTCTGTATTCCAAAACCCTTGCATTGGTGTTCAGAAACTGCTCCTTGTTGAAACTATCACCGAATTTCTTCGCCGCCTTTTCGCATTCCTTGTTTATCTTCTCCTCAATCTTGGCAATGTGTTCCTCAATCAATACATCGGCGCGGTAACGCTTTTTGGAATCCTTGTTGTCTATCAAAGGGTCGTTGAAAGCATCGACATGGCCGGAGGCTTTCCATATTGTGGGGTGCATGAATATGGCCGAATCTATGCCGACTATGTTTTCATGCATCTGTGTCATGGATTTCCACCAGTATTGTTTTATGTTGTTTTTCAGTTCCACGCCGTTCTGTCCGTAATCGTAAACGGCGCTCATCCCGTCATAAATCTCGCTCGAAGGAAACACGAATCCGTACTCCTTCGCATGGGCAACTATCTTCTTGAATAAGTCTTCCTTGTTTGTCATGTCAATTAAACCGTATTTCTTATACCTTTTTCAATTCATTCAATGTTTGTCCGCATCCTGCCATTTGTCCAGATACGGTTGGGGATTCTCCAAATCGACTATCATGTAATGCAATCCGTACTCCTTTGCACCCAAACAGAAACTCTCCTCGTCAACACTGTACGCTATCTTCCTTTTTTCCTGCCCCATCTTTCTGAGCCTGCACATTTGTTTTCTGTTCGTCTTTTCTATGAAGCCCGAATAGAAGTCCGCCTGAAGATTCTCGGGAAACAGCTTCAACTTCCATTCCTGATTGGGATTGAATCCCTCGTTGCAACAAAGGATGTCGGGATTCTTTATGCGGTGCAGTATGTTAGGAATAAACATCGCATGAGCCACTATGGCCTTTTGTTCCATGTCGTATTTGCGTATAAGGTCGCAGATTATGTCAAGATTCTTTCGTGTAGGCTCCTTGACGTCTATGTAATAGACAAGGTCGGGAAACAACCTGAACACCGTCTCCAAATCGGCTATCTTGCTTTCGGTCTTTCTGCCTTTGAAGTACAGGCGGACGTTTTCAAGTTCCCTGCTCGTGAAGTCTTCAATTCCGTCTTTTCTTCCGCACATTCGTTCCATGGTGTCGTCGTGGAAAAGCATCACCTTGCCGTCCTTGCTGACCCGTACGTCTATCTCAACTCCTTCATAGCCGTCCTCTTTGGCGAATCTTATGGCCTCTATAGAGTTCTCAGCCGCTTCAAAGGTCTGTCCCCTGTGCGCAAAAAGCATTCTGTCGCCTATCAACGCCTCGGTCCGTTCGCTCTTTGAACATATCGTCAGACCAAGTACAAGAGCTATGAAACAGCAAAGCAAAACCAAAAGACATTTGCCGGCAATCTTGAAAACTCTCTTCATATAATTCATTTTTTTACTTCCGTTTTCCTTTCCGCTTCGGCTATCATGTTCCCCAATTGCTTCTCTATACGTGAACAAAGCTCCATAAGATTCAGCACATCGCTGTTTTTGTGTTTTGTCTGTCCGAGTGTGAAGCGGATTATCTCCGCTTCTTCCAAAGCCAGACGCAGTTTGTCGGTGCAGGATTGCAATGTGTCGGCCTCAAGTGCGTATTGCACGCACATGAGAAGGTCTCCCTCACAACTCAAAAGACGGGTACGTTCCTTTCTGCCTTCCTTTTCCAGCATCAAAGGCTTGCAATAGCCGCAAATTCCGTCCGAAAGTCTTTCGCAGTTTTTCTGCAAATCCGTTATTTCCTCCATATGGATGTCTTAACTGTTCATCGTCATCAGGAATTCTTCGTTTGAATCCGTGTTTTTCATTCTTCCCTTTATCAGTTCCATGGCTTCCTGCGAATTCATGTCCGCTATGTAGTTTCTCAATATGAGCATACGGTCCCATGTCGTCTTGTTGTGCAACAGATCGTCCCTTCTGGTGGAAGAAGCAACAAGATCGATTGCCGGATAAATCCTTTTGTTCGACAGCTTGCGGTCCAACTGCAACTCCATGTTTCCGGTGCCCTTGAATTCTTCAAAAATCACTTCGTCCATCTTTGAACCCGTTTCAGTCAGTGCAGTGGCTATGATTGTCAGCGAGCCTCCGTTCTCTATGTTTCTTGCAGCTCCGAAGAATCTTTTGGGTTTTTGCAACGCGTTTGCCTCAACTCCCCCCGAAAGAACCTTGCCGGATGCAGGCGCAACGGTGTTGTACGCTCTTGCAAGACGGGTTATGGAATCCAGCACTATCACTACGTCGTGTCCGCATTCGGTCATGCGCTTGGCTTTCTCCAATACTATGTTGGCTATCCTAACATGACGTTCGGCAGGCTCGTCGAAAGTGGAGGAAATGACCTCCGCATTGACCGTCCTCTGCATGTCGGTAACCTCTTCCGGTCTTTCGTCTATCAGAAGCACTATGAGATAAACCTCGGGATGGTTTGCGGCTATCGCGTTGGCTATTTCTTTCAGAAGAGTTGTCTTTCCGGTTTTAGGAGGTGCGACTATAAGGGCTCTCTGTCCTTTTCCGATAGGGGTGAAAAGGTCTATTATCC
>DXGG01000032.1 GCA_019114015.1 Candidatus Onthomorpha intestinigallinarum
CTTTCGTGGTCAAATCCCGGTCCCATTAGTGCATATACTGCCCAGATGACAGCTGCAAGCAATAAGGCCGTTGCAGACTTGTTTATCTTCAACGGATGTTCCAGGGCTATCATGGTATAGCCCACGATAAAGATAATAATCATCAATCCAAAATACATAACATTTGATTTTTAGTGTTTATAAATAATTTTTGTTGGTTATTTCCTTCTGTTCTTTTGTTTCGCTCTTTCCGCAAGTATGGCCTGGTTCTGTTTTTCCAATGCTTCTATTCTCTGTTGCCATTTTGATTTCTTCATTGGTTTTTTTGAGTTGGCCTCAAGGCGTTTGAGTACTTTTTCAGGGTCTATGGATTTCTGTATTATGAACATTTGCAGGAATGTAAAGCAAAGAGAGATGAGATAATAATAGTTCAATGCTGCCGAAAAACTGTTCAGAATGAACAACATCATTACCGGCATGAAGTACATCATGAATTTCATGCCCGGCATTGAATTGGTCTGTGCCTGCTGCTTCATCGTTATTCTTGTGTAGAACAATTGTGCTATTGTCATAAGCAGACAGAACAGAGACACGTGTGAACCGTAGAAAGGAATGTTGAAAGGCAAGTCCAATATAGAGTCGTAGCTTGACAAGTCGTCAGCCCATAGGAACGACTGTTGTCTAAGCTCTATTGACGCAGGGAAGAACCTGAACATTGCAATCAGTATGGGGAACTGCAAAAGCATCGGCAGACAGCCTGCCATAGGATTTATGCCCGCTCTTTTGTAAAGGTTCATCACAGCCTGCTGCTTTTGCATCATCTGTTCCTGCTTTGGATATTTCTCGTTTATCTTCTGCACTTCAGGGGCAATTATTCTCATCTTGGCAGAGGACGAATAAGACTTGTATGCAAGAGGGAAAAGGACAATCTTGACCAATATGGTCAGTATGAGGATTATTATTCCCATGTTCCAACCGAACTGTTGCAGAAAGTCGAATACCGGAATGATTACGAACCTGTTGAGCCATTGCAACAGGAAGAATCCCCAACCCAAAGGTATTATCTCTTCCATCTGTATGTCGTAATCGCTCACCACGGAATACTTGTTCGGCCCGAAGAAGAAGTTCATGGGATATTCGAAGTATTTCTTGTCATGGTCGAAAGGTATGCTTATGTTGGCATCCATCGTCCTTAAATAGTCATCCTTTGTAGTCCTTTCCGTCTGGGTCTTCATCGTGGCGGATATGAACCTGTCTTCGTTTTCCGTTATCAGTGCGGTCGAGAAGAACTGTTGCTTGAACGAAATCCATCGTATCGGAATGCCGTTTTCCTCCTTGATGTCGTCCGCTCCGTTTTCCTTCAGGTATTCCACCTCGTCCTGCAACAGATAGTAAATGGAGGTGTTCTTGTTTTCAACCTGCCTGTCCTTTTCCTTCATTCTCAATTTGGCGTTCCATACGAATTCCAGTGCATTTCCGTCGGTTATCGTTTTATTGAGGTTGCTTGTTATTATCGCAAAGCCTATGCGGTAGTCATTGTCCCTTACCGTGTATCTGTATTCAAGATAGGAACGGTCTTTGGTCGTAGAGTCGGGATTGGCATAGAGTCTCATTGAAACCACAACCGAGTCGCCACTACTCACCTTTATGTTTTTTTCTTCTGCAAGAGGTTTGTCATTGACAAATATCTCAAAGTTCAGTTCATTGGTTCTCAATACTTTTGAACCGAGTGAGAGGTTGAGGCCGTAGGTATTGCCTCCCTTTACGAAGAATCTTACGCTGTCCTGACTGTATGTCTTGTATTCTTTGAGGATAACCTGTTCTATCATGCCTCCCAGGGAGGAGAAGTCGGTTTTCAGCAGTCCGTTCTCCACGCTCAGGCTTTTGTTCTCGTTCAGGGCCGCTTCGGAGAATACGCCGTAACGGTTGTTCAACTTGTTCATGGCCTCCAGACTGAGAGAGTCATTGCTCTTGACTTGGGAGACAAGAGTCTCCAGTTCTTTTTTTGCATTTGACTGATTGGCTGCCTCGACCTTTTCCTTTTTGTATGTCTCGTCCTGCCTTTTTATCTGTTCCGTAAGGGCAGAATCCTGTTTGCGTCGCATTTGTGCCTTTTCTTCTTCGGAGGGTTGTGTCATGTACATCCATAAACTGAAGACTCCGAAAATGAGTACCAATCCGATAATAGTTTTCTTGTCAATCATTGTCTGCTTAATTTGTTTTGCGTATCAGCGTTTTTTAATTTTGGAAAGCTGCAAAGGTAGTTAAATTTATCATACCGTACGAAATATGACCCGTAAAAAAAATTATTCCTTTTCCAGCCGCATTGCGTAATGAGGTATTTCGGCCTCGTAGAACAGTTCACCGTACTGTTTGAATCCCAAACGTTTGTAAAGGCTCAAGGCCGCAAGTTGTGAGTGCAGGAACACCTCTTTGCCGGGATATGATTTCCTTATGTCTTCCAAGGCCTTTTCCAACATATGTTCGGCTATCTTCCTGCCTCTGTATGGTTTGAGAACACAAACCCTTTCAATCTTTATCTTGTTTTCGGTTCCCCGCCAACGCATTGTGCCCACCGCTTCGGAATCACAGAAAGCGAGGTAGTTCTCGCTTTCAAGGCCGTCCCAGTCTTCCTCGAAAGGTACGTTCTGTTCCTTTACGAACACTTCAATTCTTATCCTTTTCGCTTCTTCCATGGCTTTGACGTCATGGAAATCCGTTTTTTTAATTTCCGTCATCCGTTAATGAAAATTTTACGTCTGCTGAGCAGAGCCATCAATATGCTTCTGGCAGACAGATATGTGATAAATCCAATCCAAAGGGCATCGTTGCCCAACAAAGGCTTCAGACTGAAGAAAAGAACGAAAAACAATGCGGTGGCAACGAATATCGCATTGCGCATTATGCCTGTTTCCGTCATTCCTATCAGTATGCCGTCATAAAGAAATGCTACAAAACCCGTAACTGGAATCAGCAGAACCCAAAAGATGTGGTCTCCGCTTTTATCTATTATCTCCTGCTTGTCGGTCAGTATGCCCAATATGTTTTCGCCTCCGAAGAAGTACAGCACCACGAATGCCATGCTCAGTCCCGTTCCCCATTTCAACAGTTGGGAGACGCTTTTTCTCAGGTTGGCATAATCCCCTGCACCCTTGAACTTGCCGCAAAGCGATTCGGCCGCATAGGCGAATCCGTCCATGAAATATGAGAAAAGCGTGAAGAGTTGCATGAGTATGGTGTTTACCGCCAAAGTAGGATAGGGCATGGAGGAGGAGGCCACAGTGAAATAACTCGTGACCAGCACCAGACATATTGTTCTTAGGAAAATGTCGGAGTTTACCTTGAAAAACATTTTCAGTTTGTCCCATTGCAGAGCCTGTCTTATGTTTATGTGCCGTTTGAGGAAACCGTATTTTTTCAACCATAAGGCTATAGTGGTAAGCAGTCCTCCGTATTGCGCCACTACCGTACCCCATGCCACACCGTCAATGTCCATGCCGTATCCGACGACAAACAGCAGGCTGAATCCTATGTTCAATATGTTTATCAAAATGGATATCCACATGGGGGTCTTTGAGTCCTGCATGCCTATGAACCAACCCTTCAGCGCATACATGCCCAGAGTTGCGGGAGCAGCCCATATACGTATGAAAAAATAGGTGAGTGCAAGCCGCATCACCGAGTTTTTGTCCTCTATGAGGCTTGCTGCCAAAACCGATATGGGTTTTTGCAGCACGATGAGCAGCAGTGCCGAAATCAGAGCCACGCTGCATGCTCTGGTCAATATGTTGGTCTGTTCCCTGACATCATTGGCACCATAGGCCTGTGCCGTGAAGCCGCTCGTGCCCATGCGCAGAAAACCGAAATTCCAGTAGATGATGTTGAATATCATCGTTCCCACCGCAATCGCGCCTATATAGTCCAACGAGTCGGAACTGGCGTCCAGATGACCCGCTATTGCCGTGTCCACCATGCCCAAAAGAGGCACGGTTATGTTGGTTATTATGTTTGGAACGGCTAACCTGAGTATTTGCCTGTTCACCCTATTTCCCGCGTGAAAAGATTTTGGAATAATAGTTCGTATGCCACAGGATGTGTATTACGGCTATGATTGTCATCGCTATGCCGAATTCCACGTGTATTTTCAGTATGCTTCTAAGCCACTCGGTTGCAAAATGATAGTTGATCTGTATCACGAGAAAAAAGCCCAAAAGGCATGAAACCAGAAAGGTCAGGAGCAGCAGTACGTTCCATATCTTTTTATGGGTGGTCTTTTTCATTTTGTTTGCAAACACAAGTACGCTCGTAAGACAATACAGCAGCAGTGTGGCGACGCTTATGCCTACAAACCTGTAGGGTTTGGCGTTCGCTGCCGCAGGCTGAGTCTGCTCTGTCTCCTCACTCTGCACCTCTTCCGTGACGGTTTCCGCACCAACCGTTTGGACTTTGTCTTCAACGGCAAAGGACGGTTCGGTATTCACATCTTTGCCTATATCTTTCTTGGTCATTATGTTGGTCTTTACCGCATTTTTGTTATCTTTTTG
>DXGG01000033.1 GCA_019114015.1 Candidatus Onthomorpha intestinigallinarum
ATTGCAAGGTTGTCACTTCATAAACTCGTCACGGACGGCCGTATTCACCCTGCAAGAATAGAGGAGGTCGTATCAAAAACCAAGAAACAGATAGAGCAGGAGGTGATAGAGACAGGAAAGAAAACATGTATAGATTTGGGAATAGTCAACCTTCATCACGAACTTGTCAGAATAGTCGGCAAGATGAAGTACCGTTCTTCCTACGGACAGAATCTGTTGCAGCACTCGCGCGAAGTCGCCAATCTGTGTGCTACCATGGCAAGCGAATTAGGATTGAATCCCAAGATAGCCAAACGCGCCGGATTGTTGCACGATATAGGCAAGGTGCCGGACAATGAACCGGAACTGCCGCACGCAATACATGGTATGAAGTTGGCTGAGAAATACAAGGAAAAACCGGAGGTTTGCAACGCGATAGGAGCACACCATGACGAGATAGAAATGGAAAGCCTTTATGCTCCGATAGTTCAGGTATGTGACGCCATTTCAGGTGCAAGACCGGGAGCAAGAAGAGAGGTTGTGGAAGCATATATAAACAGGTTGAACAAACTGGAGGAAATGGCGATGAGTTATCCCGGCGTTATGAAGACCTATGCAATACAGGCAGGAAGAGAGCTAAGGGTGATAGTTGCAGCAGACAAGGTTACGGATCAGGAAGCCAACAAGATATCTATGGATTTGTCCAAACAGATTCAAACCGAAATGGTCTTTCCGGGAATGATAAAGGTGACGGTGATAAGGGAAACAAGGGCAGTAAACTACGCAAAGTAAGCATTAAAAGCTTTGAAATATTGTTGAATCGGATGACCGAAATATTTTTTCGGCCATCCGATTTTTTTGTTGTTTATTCCTGTTGCATGTTCATGTCGCTGTATATTTTTCCTCTCATGTTCTTATGTTCCAGTTCAATCTTTCCGAACTTTAATGTCAAACCGGCGGAAATAAAACGCGAAACGGGTTTATTATGAGAGTTTGTAATGTAGTACGGATTTGTAGAACCGCTGATTGATTCTCTCGTATTGAACAGGTCGTTAACGTTTACGTAAATGGCCAACCTTCCCTTTAACAAGTCGGCACTTGCACCGCAATTGACATAATAGCCTCCATTGCGGCTGTTGAATATGGACCATAATGAAGGCGAACTGTAATTGGCCGACAAGGTCAGACGGTATTTTTCCGCTATTTTGGTCCACATTCTGGCAGATACGTAATAAGATACTTTGTCGGCAGACGTAGCGGGATGATTGTTGTAACTTTCTATACTGTAACTGTTGTGCTGAACGTTACCGAACAATGACACGTTAAGATAGGAGCCGAAACGCAACGAAAGATTTGCATTCAAACCATAGGAATATGAGGAGCCGAGATTGTAAGGCATGCTGAAAGAAACATACCTCATGAGCAGTTCGTCATATTCGTAGTCGCTTATGTAGCTTATTTCGTTTGAACTGTTTTTGTAAAAGGCATCCATTGAAAAATAACTGCCGCTTTTTGCGTATTTCGACCAGTTGAGTTCCACTCGGTTAGATATATGGCTTTTCAAATCTCTGTTGCCTACACTATAGCTGTCTGTCGAATAAGACTTGAATGTAGACAATTGTGAAAAGGAAGGGGCGGTGTTTTTCAACGAGTAGCTGAATCGGAAGTTGTGCATGTTTTTTGTGCTGTAAGAAAGGTGCAGGCTCGGATTGAGGTCAAGGGAAACAAAAGAGGTGTCATCCAAAAAGAAACTGTTGCCTTCCTTGAAGTCCGTTCCGTTAAGCGTCGCTCCGGCAGACAATTGAATGGAGAAATCATTTATGTTGTATTTCCAGTTGAAATAGGCGTTCGCACTTTTTGTTTGATAGTCCAAATCGTAAGACCTCAGATTGTCCGTCAACAGATAATCCATTCTCACCGAATCGAAGTCCTGATCGAGAGTCGAGGAATTGTGTTGACTGTAATCCATGCTTATGCCGCAGGATATTTCACCTCTCTTGCTGTAAGGATAAATGTATCTGGTGCTGAAGTCCAAACCATAACCGTTTCCATGCTCTTCGGATTGTCTGTTAATGTTTTCGTATGTGGGATTGTCGTTCAGATATCTTCTTATGTCTGTTTCATTGTTGTAGGAATTGTTCCTGTTCATGCCCAATGAGAATATTATGTTGCCTTTCTTCTTGAACCTGTGTCTGTAATCCATGTTAATATTCCCCCTGATATATACGTCCTTGTATTCGAATTTGGACTCGTAACGGTTGAACGCATAAGGGTCGAAATCATATCTGTCAAGTGTTGTCTCGGAATTGGTGACGGGACTCATTCCTGAAATCATGCTCCAGACCGAAAAGGTGTTTGAAGCGTCTATATTATAGTCGAAATTCATGAACAGATTGCCTGAATAGAATTTGTTTTCCCTGCTTGATTTTGAATCTTCACGAAATACCGTGTCTTTTGAATTGTCTTCCGTGTCTTTCAAGGATACTTCCGAGTATGTCCCCTTGCTGCGTCTGTTGCTTAGAGAGCCTGCCGCATAAACCGAAAAGGACATTTTGTCATTGGCCCATACGTAAGAGAGCCACGGCATGGCATTCGGTTGACTTGAGGCATTGAGACCGAAACCGAAGAAGTTGTTTTTCTTTATCTTGTTGTTGGTCACTATGTTTATCACCGCATCCGATGCCGTTGCATATCTGGACGAAGGATTTGTTATTACTTCTATTCTGTTTATTGCGCTTGCGGGCAGTGTCTTGAGAAACATTTTCAGGTTCTCTCCCGACATTTTGGAGGGTTTGTCGTCAATCCATATATCGACAGAGCCTGCACCTCTTATGCTTACGTTGCCCTCCATGTCAACCTCCACACCCGGAGCATTCTGCAAAGCATCCGCCGCGGTAGACGTCTGTACGCTCGGGTCGTCTTCCACGCTGTAATATACCTTTTCTCCGTCCGCATACAGCATCGGCCTTTCGGCAGTGACATTTATCGCTTTCAAATCGGTGGCTGAAGGCTTTAAGGGAATAGAACCCAAATCCGTTTTGCCCGAATGCACGAACCTTATGGTTTTCACCATGTAACCAATTGATGAAACACGCAGAAGATATTCTCCGTCTTTTATGTTTTTTACCGAGAAAAATCCTGTGGAGTCTGAGGCCGCACCTCTTACAAATGACGAATCTTTCAAGTTCAATACAGCCACATTTGCAAATTCGACAGGATTGTCCGACAGGCTGTCTTTCAATATTCCGTTTACCTGAGCGACAATATCGGACGAGATACAGAAAATACAAAGGGCTAAAGAAATCAAATGGTGTAATTGTTTCATAAGGCTTGCGTTTTCGTTTATATAGCAGTTTCAGCGGCGAAAGTTACAACATTTTCTTGAAAGGACAATGATTTTCATTTATTTGTTTTGAGAAAATGCAAAGAAAATGTTGCCATATCATGTTCTGCATTGGATTCTAAATGCTCAAAGTGTCTTTTAACTACTTGGCAATCAATACTTGCTGAAAATTGATTACGGAAAATCGAAACGAAGAACTATTTTTTTTGAATACAAAAAGCAGGAAAAACACTCTTAGAAGTTTATAAATACTTCTTTATCCATAAAGTTCTTTTACGTAGTTTATTTTTTCTTCTTACGTTGCTTGTCTTTCTTCTTATGCAACTTATCTTTTTTCTTGTGTCGTTTGTCTTTCTTTTTATGCAACTTGTTTTTCTTCTTACGCAGCTTATCTTTATTCTCACGTAATGACATTAATCCATATTTACCGCCTTTTATTTTACGCGCAAACCAATAACCATCTTTATAATTCACAGGTTCTCCTGTATCAAAATACTTTGTAGGCCAACCATTGTATCTCCAATCGGCAATAACTGACAAAGGTACAGCATGACAATGTGCTGTATATTCATACCTATCCATCCCTATAATTGCCGACAAGTCCCATACTCTCACGCCCTCTTCATTTACGTGAGAAAATTCTCTATACAGTCCTTTGTGTATATCTTCCCTTACTTGGTCTATTTTATCATAAGCCTCATCTTCAGTTATTAGTCCCTCATATAACTCTTTTAATATATCCATCTTGTCTAAAATTTTAATCGTCTTCCAGAAACGTCTTTCTTATACATATCACCCGTGGTTGGATTTGTAGAGATATGATAGCTTCCTGTATAATCGTAAAACTCAATTGTCTTCATGCCGTTAACTACTGTGGTTTCAGAGGCTAAAGTTACAACATTTTCTTGAAATGACAATGATTTTCATTTATTTTTTTTGAGCATTCCTGCGGCATGAGCCGTTACCTCCGTTGACAAACTGTTTAAAAACTTTACAAAGGTTCAATCGGCTTTCGTTCACCGGCACCACAGGGTTGTTCGCACAATAGCGCAAGGCGAAACGTCTCGGGAAAAAAGTAATAAGTCGTCAGGAGAATTTGAAAAGTCAAGAGGAAAATATAATAAGTCAAGAGATCAACATGCAAAAAGTTAGACTTTTCAGGGTAAAAAGTCTAACTTTTTGGGGTAAAAAGTCCGACTTTTTGAGGTGAATGATGACGTTTTACAACTTTCTTCTCTTGAATAAATACGATGACATG
>DXGG01000034.1 GCA_019114015.1 Candidatus Onthomorpha intestinigallinarum
ACAGAATACCAAAGAACATAAGTTGAGATTATCGCCATAATCGCGAAGCAGACTGTTATTACCGCATTGTGACTTCCTGTAATAAGTCTTATGATATTGAATGTGCAGAATCCAAGAGTAATGGCCGCGCCTATTGCCTGAACGAATGACATGAACTTCATGATTTCCTTTTTTTTGTCACGTATAAACCATTTCCAATAAGAATCCGCTTCACGCCCGGAATCGTCATGGAATGCTTCTCTGCAATCGAGTTGATGATTCTGTTTGGCTTAATTCCGGTATGCTTGGCGGTCAATTCAACGTACTCTGTGCAGATTGCTTTATGTCTTCTTGCCCGCTCGCGCTCAAATGCTGTCATAAATTCATTATCCATATTCCTTCCTTTATTTATTGAAATTCCTTGTCAAACTGAAACGTCGTGATTCTCACCTTGATGCTCTTGCTGCCTGCCGTCTTGAACGCCGACCCTGTCATTGCGTCCTCGACTTTCAGCAGGTCGAGCAGGTGTTGCTCCAGTTCCTGCGGCACGGGAAACGTAACCTCTTTCCACTGCTTGCCGCTCCTAATTTCGATGCGTAGCTTTCTTTCTGCCATATCTTCATGCTTGTAAATTCAAAAACTTAGCAATCTTGTTAACCGCCCCTTTTGCCGACCTGCAAGTAGATGCGTGGCCAATGGCGGTTTTCAATCCGTCCTGCCAGTAGGTAATTTGTATGTAGATATTCACGCCCAAGAAGTAGTATCTTACATGGACATACTTGCCGCCTTTGCGTATGTCGCCTTGAAAATAGGTGTAGCCGCATCCATCTAACTTGCTTACCAGCGCGTCTTTTAGCTCTGTCACCGTTGCTGGTGTTATTTGTTCATTTCTCATTTTTTCTATCCTTTTTAGTTTATTCTCAATTTTTATTCGTACTTTTATACGCGGTTTAGAAAGTATTTTCTAAATCACGGTGCAAAGTTAAACAAAAAGTTTCATTCAAACAAATTTTCTTAAGAAAAAGTTTCAGTAATTGTAATAAAAAGTTTCAGCGTATGGCTAATTTACAGTTAATCAAGGATATAGCCGAACAGAAAAATATACCATTGGCTACTATTGCGTCTGAGCTGGGTATCACGCCGCAGGCTCTCTCTAAGCTCATGCGTAATAATTCGACAAAAATAGACACATTGGAGAAAATAGCACAGATACTTAAAGTTTCAGTAACTGTATTTTTCGATGATGGGGGTAATGGTGGAGTGCGGTTTGCTCGCGCTTCCGAAAATGGAATGGCAAATGCTGGTGACAACGTTACACTGAGCAAAGAGAGTGAAAATTTCCTCGCTCTCTTGGCGAAAAAGGACGAGCAAATCGACCGTCTGCTTTCGATAATTGAAAATATAAAATGATATGGTGCTGTTTGATTTTCTTAAAAAAAAGAGGAAGAAAATAAGCATCAATGTGAATGGGAAAGAATACCATACTCACATTCACATTGATTACTCAAAGAAAGCTATGGATGAGTTTTACAAAAACAGCCAAAGCGAAAGCTCGACACCAATTCCTAATGGTTGCGAACGGGTGGACATTGACGCTTTTTTGGATAAATACATCCATGGAGCTTCAATTCCTATGGAATTGTTTAATGAGCTTCAAAATAGGTCTCTCAAAGGATTTACGTTTGCAGATATTCCAATAAGCACTATCGAGCTTATAAAACAAAACTACGAAAAGACAAAACGCAGGGACGAGGCACTGCAAAAATGCGCCGATTTAAACAACAAAGGCATCGCCATTGAAAAATCTTGATGTTGCTTCCGAAAACCGTTACCGCTGATGAAGCAATCGTCAAGGAGCAACTTTTCAAACGTAAATTAGGAACGAATGCCTTTGGGCTGAATAATAATTAAAATTATGACATACTTTGATTCATTAACTACGGCGATAACGCTGTTGTCCTTATTGTTCGGCGGACTTCAGATAGCCCTCCTCGTAAAAATATGGATGATGACCGATGACATCCGCTCGTTGCGTAAAATCATCGAGGAAAAGTTCACGAAAAAAGTAACGCACACGGAAACGGAGTCTGTTAACACGGAAGCGACGACCGAAGTTGAAAACAAGCCAAAAAAGGAAATTACCGGGATATCCGTCGGTGATTATGTATATCGGAAATCCGACGGGAAAAGAATGAAAGTGGAACAAGTTAATAAGTATACGATTATGTGTAATACCGGCTTCTTTACCAAGTGGTATTCTGCGGATGAATACACTAAATATCCTCCTTTAGCGCAATGAAATCAAATCTTAATATAATAAAGCTGCTCGAGCTCGAAAGGTATATTCCCGTTATGACGCGGGACGAGCTGCGTCTGTTGGAAGAAGGGGAAACAGGCTTTGGAACGAAAGACATTGCCCGTTGGAAGAAACTTCTTGCTGACCGTAGCAAAAAGATGAACGACCGCTTCGAGGCGGCCTACAAAAGACAGGAGGAACTATGCAGACAGTCAAAAGCCAAGAAATAGTGCGCCGCTTCTTCGAGGCCGTGCGCCGCCTCAAAGCCGACAAGGTTATTCGGGGCAAGCAGACGTTCACCGCGCGTTACGGCATAAACCGCTGGAACTTCAACACGCTTGAAAAGGACGTGTCGCGCGACATATTCCAAGTGGCGTGGCTCGGTTTCCTTGTCGTCGACTACAAGGTCTCCCCATGGTGGCTGCTGGTCGGCGAGGGCGCGTTCTATCAGGATGGATGGGATGCCGATTCCGTCAAAATACTGCAAAATAACTGCAAACGGAAAGAGTCTGCATCATAAAGTATTGAATCATAGGAAGTTGCAATGCATGCGCTAATGTCTTAGGATCTGGTGGTTTCGGCCGTGTAGGTTCGAGTCCTATCAGGCGCACGAAGAGGGCCGGAGTTCTTCCCCATGACAGGGCAGGGCTCCGGCCTTTCTTTGTGTCCCGCGGAAAGGCCGGACAGAGCTTGCGTGTTTTTGTCGGAATTATTATTTCGCAACTATATACTTTATTGTACCAAGCGTTGTGTATAATTAAGGTTTGCTTCATTCAATATAACAATAAACAAATAACCGACAAAAAGGTGATATTCTCTCTATAAGGTATCGCCTTTTGTCGTTTTTGGCATATTGTGTAATTATTAAAGTTTGTGTTTTACACCTGAAACTTATATCCTCGTTGCAACTATATTCTTTAGCTTCTGTCGGTTATAAACTAACTAACTTACTATTATTTAATTAGTTAGAGTGCTTTCGGCTTACCTACTCACCTACAGGGTCAATGCACTAAAGCCCTTGATGTTTACAGTTATTCCGCACTAAAGAAATATACCAGATAATAAGAAACTGGTGTCCTCAACATCTTGGAAAGTTATTGAGTTTTTTTTGTTTATAAAATTATACTATCATTATTGTTATAATGTTCCATTTAAGAAATATCCCCCAATATATACATTCCCCACAAAAGCAGGTTTTGGTGTCCAACCTACATATTGATTACCATCAAGCCAATAGCAATTTATTGTTTGTTGTGTTAAATCAGGAAATGCATTAGCTAAACCAGAATTTGCCTTTGGATTGCCAATTCTTAATCCTTGAGACAATGGATAATATGTAACATAATATCCATTAGTGTCTAAATTTGCATCATTAATCCAATGTAATTCAATGCGATTCCAATTTCCATTTGTTTGAAATGCATAGTATTCTTGTTCAGTTGGCATTTCAGTACACATTATTACATTACGAGGAGCATTTATATTATCAACGATGCGTGAATGTTTTATTTTTACCTCTATAATCAAATCTATATCTGAATACTTTACAAGTTGATTATCCTTGTATGATGAAGGAATTCCGAATACATTATATCCTATTTTATAAGTACCATTTTTATATGTAGAATATTCACTGATGATGCTATTATACAAGCCACTTTGTATATAAGGCAATAGATAATACTCTCTTTCATCAGACCACATACTATCAATATATTTGTTATAAAAGTTCTTGTCAAGAGTATCATACATCCCTAAAATGTCTGATGCACATAAACATTTATTTAATGGTGGAACCCAACAATTCTCGGTAGTTAATCCATATAATTCTTCCATTTGTGACTCTTGATACATTGAAAAACCTCTATCACGAAGTTTTAACACTAAATCGTGTGTTGTAGCTATTCCATTTGTTGCCATAAAAGTATAATAAGTTTTTGAATTATACAGAATAACAGGTAACCGATTACACAAAGAGCAGCGGAAAAGTTTTTCCTTTTCGCTGCTCTTACAAAGTTATCTCTTTTTGCCAAAGATGGCATCGAGAATCATTTTGCCTACTTTCCGTTCCAAACCTTGTTTGGTCGTGGGTATTCCTGTCTTTCGGCTAATCTTCTGTTTAGCTGCCGTTATGCCAACCGCTCTTTTCCAAGAGAAACTCAGTCCACGTATTTTCATAAAATCCAATATACTAATGCGTAGCATATAAATGCTATCAGTCCCCAAAAGAGAACATAGAGAATGTTCCTGCACAGATATAGGATGAGGGCTAAACATCCCCATTTACCAAGTTTCATAAGCTACATTACAGTCCTTTCTTTTTGAATGATTCCACTAACTTCTTTATCAGTGCGTCTATTTCATTGGCAAGACCATTCATGAATGCGGCTCTGGACGTCGGATTTTTCAATTTGCCGATTCCTTCTGAATCCATCTTCTTGAAGTTCAGTTCATAACGCGAAGATGGACCACCGAAACCCGCCCAATTCTCATTAAGAGTGATTAATGGACTCACGCCATCTATTGCTTCCTCCAATACCTTGTCTTTTGCTACATCACCACTATACTTTATACCATAAACATATTTTTCCAATGCATATACCGTGAACGTAATATCCTTCTTTTTCTTAGTACGGTAGATATTGAATGTTACTCCATAGCGTTTGTAACGGGTGCTTTTATAGTAATCTTCTATTTCTTTGGAGAAGTCTTTCTTTTCGATGTCATAGCCTTTGGCGATGAGCAAATCTTGCAAGGTGTCCCAAAAATAGCATTGAAGTTGTTCGTTGCTCCAATCGTCAGTAGCTACAGCCTCACGTCCTGCCGCTGCAATAGTCATGTTACTGCTTGCCAACTTTGTATTGTCAGGGTTGGCCACTTTTACGGTTATGCCAAACATTTCTTTCATTTTGGCTTCAAAATTGCCGACTTGCAGATTGCCCTTACATACAAGTTCTCCGCCTTTCACATTTTCTCCGCTGCGGATAGATGCAAGGGTGGCATCTTCGGGTGCGAATTTTGCCCCTTTGTACACGCGCAGGCTTGCGCCAAATGCGTCCTTGAATTGTTTTCTCAGACTTTTAACCGTCATGCGGCCATTGATGCTAATTTCAGCCATAGTAAAATTATCTTTTATAGAATTGATTAAATTGTTTATGATTCCCATATGTCTTGATTGTTTATTTGATTCTTTTTAGATTGGCTTTTGCATTTTCTATATCCCGTTTAAGGCTTTCTATGCGCTTGTCATGAGAAGCGGCTCTGCTAATCTTTGACTTACGATAGTTAGCCTTGCTTGACGGAGTGGAAGCTCTTTTTATCAAGTCTGCATAATAAGCGTTGTCTTTTTTCTTAGCTTCCCGCTCCTTGGCGATCGATGCCCGGAGGTCTATGATTCGTTTCTTATAGTATTCTTTACTCATGATTCGATAGAAAGTTGATACGTATCCGAGACACGCTCCCAGACACATTTGTTTTCACGCATTGATTTGTCACGATTAAGACGGAACACACCCACGAAACGGTAGAAACAGAAACCCAAATCATCTTTGTACCGCAGGAATGTAACC
>DXGG01000035.1 GCA_019114015.1 Candidatus Onthomorpha intestinigallinarum
CTTTGGGACAGAAGGTTTACACGACGACAAACAACAGTTTCACATTGGATGGAGTTTCGGCCGGAGCATACATCATAAAGGTAAGCAACGGCAAGAGCGTCAAGAGTGAAAAGATAATTGTTCAATAAATACTTTCGGATTAAGCAGGTAAAAGGGCGTCTTTGTCAGGGAGACGCCCTTTTTTGTTTTGATTTTGCTTTACAGGTCTTGATTGTTTGCTTTTTTGTCGTATCTTTGTGTATTATAATAAAAGAAAACAGATATGGAAAATCCGGAAAAATATGGTTTTAATTCGCAGTTGATACATTACAGCGGACATCATGACAGTTACGGTGCTGCAACAGTACCCATATATCAGACTTCAACCTTTGGTTTTGCTTCTGCTCAGGATGGGGCGGATTGTTTTGCGGGAGTTAAGCAGGGTTATATGTACACCCGTATAGGCAATCCGACGATAAAGGCGTTGGAAAGGCAAGTGGCTTTGTTGGAGCATGGATGCGATTCGGTCGCTCTTGCTTCCGGCATGGCGGCGGTAAGTACGGTTTATTTGGGCTTGTTGAATGCGGGAGATCATGTAGTTTCTTCTTCTGCGGTTTACGGGGCTTCGAGAGTACTTCTCGAACAGCATATGGCCAGATTCGGAGTTGATTCCACTTTTGTAAATACGGCAGACATTGAACAGGTGAAGGCTGCAATCACTCCAAAGACCGGGATGATATACATAGAAACTCCGGCCAATCCGACAATGGAGATAAGCGACATAAAGGCATGTGCGGAGCTCGCTCACGGCATTGGCGCCTTGTTGGTAGTGGACAATACTTTCTGTTCACCTTATCTTTCCAATCCGATAGATTTCGGTGCTGATGTTGTTTTGCATTCAATAACCAAGTTTATCAACGGACATGCGGACATTGTAGGCGGAATAGTTATAGCCAAGAAGGTGGATGTCTATTCCAAATTGCGCAATGCGATGATAAACTTCGGAGGCAACATGGACCCTCATCAGGCCTATCTTGTGATAAGGGGCTTGAAGACGTTGGGCATACGCATAGACAGGGCACAGGATAATGCCCGCAAGGTTGCGGACTTTCTGGCCTCGCATCCTAAGGTGGAATGGGTAAAGTATCCGGGACTGTAAACACATCCTCAATATGCTTTGGCACAAAAACAGATGAAAGGACCGGGCACTATGATAAGTTTTTCGTTGAAAGGCGGTCTGGAGGCTGGAAGGACCTTGATGGACAATGTAAAGATGTGCATATTGGCCGTAAGTCTGGGAGGCGTTGAAACATTGATACAGCATCCTGCGTCTATGACTCACTCCAAGGTGCCGCAAGACGCAAGGGAAAAGGCAGGAATAACGGACGGACTGGTTCGTTTCTCGGTGGGCATAGAGAATGTTGAAGATATAATCGGAGACTTGTCTCAGGCTTTGGATAAGATAAGGTAAACGGATATGGGAAAATGACAAGAAGAAACTTGTTCTTGTTCGTATTGTTTTTGTGTTGCACCCTTGTCGTGTTTTCGCAGCAGAGGCGTCAGAGTGTCGGACTTGTCTTGAGCGGAGGGGGAGCGAGAGGTTTGGCACATCTCGGTGTCTTGCGTGCATTGGAAGAGGCGCAGATACCCGTGGATTATATATGCGGTACGTCCATGGGAGCCATAGTAGGAGGATTGTATGCGGCGGGTTACAGTGTGGAACAAATGGAAAAGATATTCTATTCGGAGGAGTTTCAGTTGTGGCTCACAGGCAAGGTGGAAGACAAATACGTATATTATTACAAGAAAAAGGAACCCTCTTCAAAAGCTTTTTCTCTTTCTTTTGATGTGAATGACAAGTTTGCTTTTCAGATACCTACGAGCATAATAGACCCCATACAGATGGATTATGCGTTTATGGAGATATTTTCCGGAGCCACCTATGCCAGCAAGGGAGACTTCGACAGTTTGATGATACCTTTTTTCTGCATAAGTTCTGATATAGAAAACAACAGGGAAAGCGTAAGAAGAAGTGGAGAATTGGGGTTGGCCATAAGGGCGTCAATGACTTTTCCTTTTGTGTTTTCTCCCATAAAACTGGACGGCAAGATAATGTTTGACGGTGGTATGTACAATAATTTCCCCTCTAAACACATGCTTGACATATATCATCCCGACATGATAATAGGGGTCAAGGTTGCCGGTAATTTTCCTCCTCCAAAGGAAGAAAATATACGTTCTTACCTGGAAAATATGCTCACTACGGATTCAGACTATGATGTTTATTGTGACAACGGTGTGTTGATAGAACCGGATTTGACAGGGATAGGCGTCATGGAATTCAATAAGATGAAGGAATGTGACAGGCTCGGTTATGAGGCAGCTCGTTCAAAGATAGGTGAAATAAGGGAGTTTTTGGTTGACAGTGTCAACAGTGAAGATTTGCAGAAGAAAAGGGACGCTTTCAATGCAAAGAAACCTCCTTCCACGGTGAAGATGTTGAGCATACAGGGAGTGACCGGCAATCAGAAGTATTATATATCCAACAGCATGAAGCATGGATTGAATCGTGATGATTATACAACTGAATCAATGAAAAAAAACTACATATCGCTTTATACGGACCCTAACATCAAAGATATATTGCCGAGTTTGTACTATAATGATTTTTTTGATGCCTATGTGATGAATCTTGATGTAAGGACGAAAAGGTATCTTAATTTCGGAATAGGAGGTCATCTTTCAACCAATCCTACGAGTTTCTTATACTTCGGTGTAGATTATAATTTTTTGGATAGAAATGCATGGTTGTTTACCGCAAACACTTACATAGGTCGTTATTACAAGTCGCTTTATCTCGGAACGCGTGTGGATTTTTCTACCTCGTTTCCTCTTTACATGGAATTGAGTGCGACAGGCAATCAATGGAATTATTTTCGTCTGCATTCAGGTTTTTTTGAATATTCGAGAGTAAATTATCTTGAACAGGGTGACAATAACCTGCAATTGAGGATAGGTACGGCTTTTGATATAAAAGACAGATTGTATCTTTCTTTAGGTATAGGGGAACTGAACTACAATTATTTTGACAATGACTATATAATATCATCCGATACGAGTGATTTGACGCGCTTTGACAATTATTCCGTTTCCATAGTCAGGGAGTATAACAGTATGGATGATGTACAGTATCCTACTAAAGGTAACTATCAGAAATTGTGCATTCAATATGTAGGAGGGATTGAAAGGTTTTATCCGGGCAGTAAATTGAAAAGTTCATATTTGACGGACATAAACCATAGATGGCTTCAGTTTCATGCAGTAAACAGAACCCATATACCGATAGCAAAGTACTATACATTGGGAGTAAGAGCCGATGCGTTTTATTCTTTTCAGGATTTGTTTTCAACCTATAAGGCGAGCCTTTTGAACGCTGGGGCATATCAGCCTACGTTGGAAACTATGACCAATTATATGCCTGAATACAGGGCAAGCCAGTATTTGGGAATAGGGATGGAGAACATATTTTTTGTCGAGAACAGTCTCGGTATCAATCTATCGGCCAGAGTGGGTACCTATCTTTATATACCTATTCGCAGGATAGTGGCTTATTCCGACAACCTGCCTTATTACGAGGATGTATTCAAGAAGTTTTATTTTATAGCCAATACGGTTTTGGTCTTGAAAACGCCTTTGGGTCCTTTGAGTTTTACGGTCTCTTATCACCAAAGGGACAACAAGTCGAATAATCCCTGGTCGGTTTCTTTGAATTTCGGTTATGTCATTTTCAATAAAAGAAGTGTGGACAAATAATGATAACGGTTGACAGTTTGAATAAATTTTACGGAGACTTGCATGTGCTTAAAG
>DXGG01000036.1 GCA_019114015.1 Candidatus Onthomorpha intestinigallinarum
CAGCAGAGGTTTAAAATGGCGGATGAGAAGGATTTTGTGGAGGAATATTATTCACTCAATTACAGGTCGAATCAAAAAACGGATTTGTCTTTTAAGGATGTTTTAAATGTAAATGAGGCCAATTACAAGGATTTTCAGGGTTTGTTTTCCGGAAAATTGGACAGGGTCGATTTGAAGCTATTGTCGGAAAGCGATTTTGCATTTGGAAGGGATTCCCTTTTTGTTTTTGTTGATTGCGGGCAAGGAGAAGGATTGCAATTGAAGGCGGCAGCTCCGATGAATCGGGCAAAACGGTTTGTTTTAAATGGCAGGTAGGAAATCGAGACGAAGGAAAAAAATATTGATTTTTTGCATTTGTGCGGTCTTGCTGTGCATTGTGGGATATTTTCTTTATTCCTACGGTGTGGATTATTACAGGCAGTATTATGCTTGTCCAGGTGTTAAGATAGATTATTACCGTTACCCGGTAAGGGGAATAGATGTTGCGTCGCATCAGGGCAACATAAACTGGAAACAGGTATATGATTCCGGGATTTGCTTTGCCTTTATCAAGGCAACCGAGGGAGAATCTTTTGTGGATAAGAATTTTAAGCGTAACTGGCAAAGAGCCAAGGCTTGCAATGTGATAGTAGGGGCGTATCATTTTTTCAGGTTCAACAAAGACGGCAAACAACAGGCCTTGAATTTTATAGAAAACGTGGAATTGTCGGATGAGGATTTGCCTCCCGTGCTTGATGTGGAGTTGTATGGAGGAAACAAATACAACATGGAAACGAAAAACAAGGTCATAAGCGAGATATTCAATTGTCTCAGGGCATTTGAGAAGCATTATTCCAAAAAGCCCGTAATCTATACGAATGTTGAGACTTATGAAAGTTTCATTAAGGGCAATTTCGATGACTATGATTTGTGGCTTTGCAAGCTGTGCAATGAGCCTAAAACCGTAAAATGGACTTTTTGGCAATATACGCATCAGGCGGTTGTGCCGGGGATAGAATCAGAGGTCGATATGAATATCTTTAACGGCAGTTATACCGATTTTGTTAATTATTTGTATGGGAAAAATGCAGAAGAGGAAAATATTGATTCTTGACAAGACTCACAGGGTTCTTGTGGACAATCTGTCGAATAACGGATTCGATTTGGAGATTCATACGGATTGGACGCCGAAGGAACTTTTCGAAAACATAGAATATTACGACGGTCTTGTTGTGCGAAGCAAGATGGTTATAGATCGTTCTGTAATAGACAAGGCAGTGCGTTTGAAATGTATAGCAAGAGTAGGGGCGGGGATGGATGCGATAGATGTTGACTATGCTCAAAGTAAGGGTATAGTTTGTCTTAATTCTCCCGAAGGCAACAGGGATGCTGTCGGCGAGCATTGTCTCGGCATGTTGCTTGCTCTTTTGAACAAGATAACCATAGGCGACAGACAGGTAAGGAAAGGCCTTTGGCTTAGGGAGGAAAACAGAGGTGTGGAAATCAAAGGAAAAACGGTGGGTATAATAGGCTATGGCAATATGGGTAATGCTTTTGCCAAAAGACTCTCAGGCTTTGACTGTCAGGTGATAGCCTATGACAAATACAAGGAAAACTGCGGTAATGAATTTGCAGAGCAGGTTGGATTGCAGGAAATATTTTCTCAAACGGACATTCTTTCATTTCATGTTCCGCTTACGGAGGAAACAAAATATATGTTCAACAGGGAATTCGTGTCTTGTTTCAGAAAACCGTTCTATTTGCTTAATACTTCAAGGGGAAAGGTTGTAAGAATATCCGATTTGCTTGATGCCATGGATTCAAAAAAAGTATTGGGAGCAGGATTGGATGTATTGGAATACGAGGCTTTTTCAAACGAATTGTCAAATGCTGAAAATGAGGTGGAATTGAAACGTTTGTTCTCCATGAACAACGTTGTGCTTACTCCGCATGTTGCAGGCTGGAGCGTGGAATCAAATTACAAGCTGGCTTATTTTTTATCCGAGAAAATAACGGACTTTTTTTCGAGGATGGAATAGCCATTCAGTTTTCCGCTTGATTTTCTTCAATCTGTCTTGTCAATAATTCTATATCCACTTCCGTGCGGGAGAGTTTGTCTTTGCATACAAGGATAAGTTCTTTGGCTCTTTTGACCTTGTCAAACAGTTCATCTATTTCCACTTGTCCCTCTGCCGCGGAATCGACCAGCGATTTTAATTCGTTGAAGCATTCCGTATAGCTCTTTTCCTTTGTCTCATTCATTGTTTTTCACTTTTTTATTCTACAATAGAGGTAATCTCTCCTTGTGAAAAGCGGGTCACTATTCTGTCTCCCTTTTTTAGTTGATTGGCCTGACGTATCGTTTTGCCGTCTTTCAAAGTTACGGAATAGCCTTTGTTAAGAGTGTTGGTCGGATTGAGCAGATCTATGTATTTGTCCAACATCGACAGTTTTTCTTTTTCGTTTTCTATTCTGTTTGCGCACTTTAATTTCAACATGTCTATCGTTTTATGCAGCAGTTCATCCGTTTTGACAAACCGTTGCATTATAAAATCGGCCAAATCGGTGGGAGTTATTCCGTTATGAAAGGCTATCATTTCACAGACCGTTTCATTGGTCGAATGACCTATGCCTGTCAGAACAGGCAACGGGCAATACAATACAGCCTTGCAAAGTTCGTAATTGTTGTATGCACTAAGTCCAAGGTCACCTCCTCCTCCGCGTATTATCACTACCGCATCGAAAAAGTCGTAAACAAGCCTTATCTTTTCCAGAACCCTTATAATCGAACTTACTGCGCCGTCACCTTGCAGAAGAGAGGGAAACAGATAATAAAACACGGAATAACGGTTGGAATAAGAATTGATTA
>DXGG01000037.1 GCA_019114015.1 Candidatus Onthomorpha intestinigallinarum
ACGGTGAACTGTTCATGAATCTGGAGAAAAATTCGGAGCGATGCAAGAAAATGAGCAGGAATCTGTACGATACCTATTTTAGCGAGATAAGCCTCGAAAGAAACAAGGTCGAGGTGGATTTCAACAATTCCATAATAGTTTATTCAAACTCGGTGGAAAGACCAAATCTGTTTCCCGAGGCTTTTCGACAGGCCATGACCAAAGCATGTAAGGGTGAGAAGTTTCTTGACATAAAAACATTGATAAGGATAAGGACAAGATTCATTCAGGAATTCTATCGTTCATATTCGGAATTTGACAATGTTCTTTTCGACTATCATAAGAAACTGCTTCAAAGCGGTCATTTCGAGGCCTATAATTATTGGTTGTTTGCTTATGGAAATTCGGCTGAGGCGGCCAATTGGGCAAAGGCGAACAAGTCGAAGTGGGACAGTTTTCTCAAATGGTTTGAAGCCAATCCGATAAATATAGATCGAAATAATATATTCACAAGGTACAATATGGAATAAGACTTTGCCGAACTTGATTTCAATTTTTTCTTTCCTGAAAAGAATTTTTTGAAATCAGGTTTTGACAAAACTGTAATTCTTTATATCTTTGCAGCATTTAGACGGATATAAATGTATGTCGGATGAGATTGCAGCAGATAAGCGGTTGCGTAAGCAGGGAGTTTGAGGAATTTGACAGGTTGTATTCTCGTAGCGTGTCTTTTGATAAAGGCACGCTGGGACAGGCTTTGAGATATGTTCTTTCGCAACATGGCAAGCGTATAAGACCGCTGCTTATCATCCTGATGGCCAAGGCGTGCGGTCAGGTGACGGATTCGACTTATCGTTCCGCCGTCATATTGGAGTTGTTGCATACGGCTTCTCTTGTTCATGACGATGTGTTGGACAAGAGCGATACCCGTCACAATCGTCCCACGGTAAGCCGGAAGTGGGGTAACAATACGGCCGTTTTGTTGGGGGATTATCTGTACGGACTGTGCCTTCAGATAATAGAGACACGGGAAGACTTTGAACTGATGTCAATATATTCCAGGATAGCGAGGGAACTCCCCATGGGGGAAATATTGCAGAAGGATATATCTGAAAGACAGGATGTGTCGTTGGACTCTTATTATGAGGTAATAAGATATAAGACGGCCAGTTTGTTCGGGGCGGCATGCTATATAGGGGCGAAGACCTCGCGGGCGAAGGATGATTATGTTTCCGTTGCCGAGGATTTCGGAAGAAATCTTGGCATGGCTTTTCAGATAAGGGATGACATTCTGGATTTTGACACAAGAGGAGATAGCGGAAAGGGATTCGGGAACGATATATATGAGAAGAAAATAACCCTGCCTTTGATTTTTCATTTGGAGACCTTGTCTTCGGTTGAAAGGAAAAGGTTGTTCTCGTTCATAAGACAGGATGAGAAAGAGAATGACAAGGTATTGGCTTTTGTGAACGAGGTATTGTTGTCGGGGGCTTTGGAAAAGGCGGAACAATTGGTTGAATATTACAGTGATAAAGCCAAAATGGCTCTTTTGTCTCTACCTGAGAGCGAATACAGGAACTCTTTGGGGGATTTGGTTGACTGTCTTGTTGCAAGACGAGTGTAAAAGGATGGAAATAAATTTTAAAATGGATAGAATATGAGAAGACTGATTTTGTTTGCGGCAGTATTGTTTTGGTTCGGGGGAGTTTACGGACAGCAGGTTTTGCCTAACGTAAGTCTGAAAACAGTTGACGGAAAAACGATAAATGCCAATGAATTCAACAATGACGGAAAGCCTTTTGCCATATGTTTTTGGGCTACATGGTGCAAGCCGTGTCTTATGGAGTTAAGCGCGATAGCGGAGAATTATGAGCAGTGGCAGGAAGATACGGGCATAAAGATTTACGCCGTTTCCATAGATGACAGCCGTACTCAGTCCAAGGTTCAGCCATTGGTCAGTTCTTCGGACTGGGGATTTGAGGTGGTGTTGGATGTAAACAGCGAATTGAAACGTGCATTGGGGGTAAACAATCCTCCTCACACCTTTGTCGTTAATGCAAATGGCGAGATTGTATGGCAACATGTGGGATATGCACCGGGAGATGAGGAGAATTTGATAGAGAAACTGATAGAGGTTTCCGGCAAGTAGTATTTTTGGAATAGGGAATAAAAAATTGTCAGATGAGAAGATTATTATTGTTGTTGGTTATGCTTGTTTCCGGCTTTGTGGTCCATGCCCAGGGTATTTTCGGAGGAAAAGTGACAGGTAATTTTCAATGGGACATACAGGCTTCGAGAGAGGATTCGATAATAGGGGCGGAGAAAGTGGATGAAAAGTTGCTGAACAATGCTTTTGCCAACATCAATTACGTTAACGGGGACTTTTCTGCCGGTATAAGGTTCGAGGCCTATTTGAATCCCATACTCGGATTTGACAGCCAGTACAAGGGAGCCGGCATTCCTTATCGTTTTGCTTCTTATAAGAAGGACTATTTGGAGATAACGGTGGGAAACTACTATGAACAGTTCGGAAACGGTTTGGTGTTTCGTGCTTATGAGGAGAGAAATCTCGGATTGGACAATGCGATGGACGGTTTGAGGGTTGTTGCGCGTCCTTTGGACGGTATAAGCATCAAGGGTGTTATAGGCAAACAGAGATATTATTGGGAAGATATATGGGACAGTGACAATGGATTGGTGAGAGGTTTGGATGCAGAAGTAAGTCTGAATGATTTGGTAGAGTCATGGAAAAACAGTTCCACACGTATGACGATAGGAGGCAGCTTCGTCTCCGTTTACGAACAGGCTCAGCCTAAATATGTGAATATAGGAGGAAGCGATTATCGTATGTCCATACCCGAAAACGTTGGAGCAGCGGCTTTTCGTTTCGATTTCTCTCACAAGTCTTTCTTCTTGTCTGCCGAATATGCGCAGAAAGGACAGGATCCTAATGCGGTAAACGGTTTCATATATAGAAAAGGTAATGCCTTGTTGCTCAAGACTTCGTATTTCATCAAAGGACTTGCGATAGCTTTGGAGGCGAAACGTATAGACAACATGAGTTTTAAGTCCAAAAGGGATGAAACCGGTAATATGCTTAATGTGAACTATCTGCCTGCGATAACGCGTCAACATTCCTATTCGTTGATGGCGATGTATCCTTACGCCACTCAGTTGAATGGAGAGATGGGAATACAGGCAGATGTAATGTACAAATTCAAGAAAAATACCATGCTTGGAGGAAAGTACGGTACTGAGGTCAAGTTCAATTATTCGAGAGTCCATTCCATTGACAAACAGCCGTTGGAAGGATATGCTCTCAATCAGGCGGGCACCGAAGGATATACTTCGGATTTTTTCAAGGTAGGAGATGAACTGTATTTCGAGGAGGTTAACTTTGAGATTAACAAGAAGCTGACAAACAAGTTCAAATTGAACCTTATGTATTCCTATCAGAGTTTTAATCCGGTTGCTTTCGGTCATCCGGAACAACAGAACATATATGCGAATATATTCGTTGCGGACGGTCTTTACAAGTTCAATCGCAAACATTCCTTGAGAACGGAATTGCAATGGCTTTTGACGGAACAGAATTACGGGGAGTGGGCAAAGGGAGACTGGCTTCAGGCTACATTGGAGTACAATTTTGCAGGCAAGTGGTTTTTTGCTTTGTCCGACCAGTGGAATTACGGCAATGAGAATGGGGATAAAACGCATTATTACAACGTTTCCTTAGGCTCTACATACAACACTACGCGTGTTTCCATCAGTTACGGCAAACAGCGTGACGGAATAATATGCATAGGCGGCGTATGCAGGGAGGTGCCTGCTTCAAACGGTTTGTTTATGACTATAACGAGCAGTTTTTAATTTTAATATTGGTATTGTATGAAGACGAAGACATATTATTTACTTCTTCCGCTTTTGGCTCTGGTGTTTTCTTGTGACGACTTTGAACAGGATGAACAATTGGAATATCTGGGAGAAAATGTGAACATGTCAACACCCTTGACTGTAAATCAGACAGAACAGTATGTTTTGTTGGAAGACTTTACGGGGTGGAATTGTCCGAACTGTCCAAAAGGAACGGAGGAAATAAACAGTATCATTTCTCAATACGGGGATAGGATTGTTGTTGCGGCCGTTCATGCCGGAGCATTTGCACGTCCCAAACCTGACAACAATAATTTGGATTTGAGAACGGATTATGGTGAAAAACTGTTGAAAAAGTATGGAATTCTTTCGTTTCCATCTTTGATGGTGATGCGTAATGGAGAAACGAGTTCAACTCCGAGTGCATGGAAGAGTAAGGTGGAAGAATTTTTGAATTTGGCCGAACATGATGCCAATATATCGTTGGGAGTTGATGTTTTTAATGATACCTTGCTTGTCTCCACGCAGGTGGAGTTGTTGAACAATGTTGACGGAGACCTATTCCTTACCTTGTATGTTGTGGAAGACGGAATAGTTGGCATTCAAAATGATGACGGTACCATAAAGAATGATTATGTGTTCAATCATGTTTTGAGAAATGGAGTCAAGGAAGATATGCCTTTGAGTTACGAGCCTTTGCAAAAGGGTGACAAAGTCAGTAAAAACTATATAATGAAAATAGATGCCGGTTGGGTTATTGACAATTGCAAACTTGTGGCGATATTGACGAAAAGCAATGGAAGAGCAATACAGGTAAATCAGATTGAAATAAATGGTTAGATAGATTATTATACAATTAAATATTAGTAATTATGAGAAGAGTTTATTTGTTTTTGGCATTGACATTTTTTGCATTCGGATTGAATGCCCAGAATGTTCAGGTGACGTTTGAAGATGAAGTTGTAAACGTTGATGATACGGTAAATATAGAGATATTGCCTGATGTGACTTTCAAGTCTTATTTCTATATTGAGAATATTACCGAATCGCCTATAAGTGCGATGGCGAAATACACCAAGATACTTTCGGAAGAGGGGGATGAATTTCTGATGTGTTTTGGGGAATGTACCATTGGAAATGTGGCAGGTCCGGTAACGTTGAATCCGGGAGAAATTTTCGAAGGATTCGATATAGAGTTCACTCCGACCAATACCAACAACAGGCTGTTGAAGGTGGAATTGTACGAAGAGCTTACGAACGATATTCTGCATCAGTATTATGTAAAATATTATTCGGAAACGGGATTGGAACAGGCAAAGTCCAACAGTTTTTATGTCAAGGCATATCCTAATCCTGCAAATAATCATGTAAAAATCAGCTATTCCATACCTAATAAGTATTCTGCTGCCAAGATTGTCGTTAGAAACATGGTAGGACAAGTGATAGAACAGTATGATGCAAAAGTGTCGTACAATGCTTCTTTGAATATAAACACTTCGGATTTCGTCAATGGAGTTTATTTCTATTCCGTTATAGCCGATGGCGTTACATTGTCTACTAAGAAATTGGTTGTAAAGCATTGAGGTGTTTTGTTTTGATTAACGGTTTGTGTAACAAGGAACGATTGTTTGATATTTAAACGATCGCTCCTTGTAGTTTGGCAGAATGATTAGGTTGTTTTGAATAGGCATAAGTTAATTTATCATACAAACTTTCTTTGCTTGTCAAGAATAGTTCAGAGTGATTGTTGAAATTACTTTTGTTAGGAATGAGATGTTTAAAATCAATTGCTGTTTGTGTAAAAAGATGTAATTTTGTTGAACGGAAATATTCTTATAAATTGGATATAGAATGATTGTTACTGTTATTTATGCAATTTTGGCTCTAAGCGTAATAGGAGCGGTTTCTGCGCTGATATTGTATTTTGTCGCTCAGAAGTTTAAAGTATATGAAGACCCACGTATAGATATTGTTGCTGATAAGTTGCCGGGGGCCAATTGTGGCGGTTGCGGCTTTGCCGGATGCAGGGCATTGGCGGAGTCTATCGTAAAGTCGGAAAGTATGGAAGGGAAGTTTTGTCCTGTCGGAGGGGCTTCGACTATGGCAGATATTGCTCAGGTTATGGGATTGGAGGCAGTGGCATCAGATCCTATGATTGCAGTTGTTCGTTGTAATGGAGGTAAGTGTAATACCGCTAAAAAGGTGAACTATCAAGGTGCCGATGACTGTTTATATGCACACATGACATTTGTGAGTGAGGGCGGTTGTGCCAATGGTTGTTTGGGATTGGGCAGTTGTGTGAAGGCTTGTAAGTTCGATGCATTAAAAATAAATGAGGATACGGGTTTGCCTGAGGTTGATAAGGATAAATGCGTGGCTTGCGGAGCTTGTGTTAAGGCTTGTCCCCGCAATGTGATAGAGTTGCGTAAAAAAGGTAAAAATGATAGGAGAGTTTTTGTTTGCTGTATAAACCAAGACAAGGGAGCTGTTGCAAAAAGCAATTGTAAAGCGGCTTGCATAGGATGCGGTAAATGTGCCAAGGTTTGTCCTTTTGAGGCTATTGTTGTGCAGAACAATCTTGCTTACATAGATTTTACAAAATGCAAGTCTTGTGGTAAATGTGTAGCGGAATGTCCTACAGGAGCTATACATGCAGTTAATTTCCCAAAGAAAAAGATTGTGGAGGAAGAAAAAACTCCTGAAATAACAATTTAGAGTAGTATTATGAATACATTTCGTTTGGGTGGTGTTCATCCTGAAGAAAATAAGTTGGCGAGTAAGAGTAATATCGAAAAGTTACCTTTGCCCGATAAGGCTGTTGTTTTTGTTTCCCAACATTTGGGAGCCCCTTCCGTACCTGTCGTTCAGAAAGGAGATAAAGTAAAGGTCGGTCAGTTATTGGCCAAGGCGGAAGCATTTATATGCGCCAATACGCATTCTCCTTATTCAGGTACAATCACGAAAATAGATTTGGCAACGGATTTCAACGGATATAAGAAACCGGCTTTCTATATAGATGTTGAAGGAGACGAATGGGAAGAAGGAATAGACACATCCGACAGCATAATCCGTGAGATTACTTTGGACTCAAAGCAAATTGTTGAAAGGATAAAGGACAGAGGTGTTGTAGGTTTGGGAGGCGCTGCATTTCCTACTCATGTAAAATATATGATTCCTCAGGATAAAAAAGCCGAGTATTTGATTATCAATGCGGTTGAGTGTGAACCATATCTTACTTCAGACAATAGAGTGCTGTTGGAAAAGGCCGAAGAAGTATTGATAGGTATAGAGGTGATGAAAAGGGCATTGGGTGTTGCCTGCGCTTTGATAGGAATAGAAAACAACAAGCCTGAGGCAATAAGTCATATGTCCGAATTGGCCAAAAACTATAAGGGAACCAAAGTCGTTGCATTGAAGACGAAATATCCTCAGGGAGCGGAAAAACAATTGATATATGCTTTGACGGGACGGGAAGTTCCGAGCGGCAAACTCCCTATAGAGGTCGGATGTGTGGTGAATAATGTGGGAACTGCTTTGGCAATATACTATGCTGTACAAAAAAATATGCCATTGATTGATAATATTCTGACCTTTACAGGCAAGAGTGTTAAGCAAAACAGGAATTTACAGGTAAGGGTGGGAACATCTTTGCAGTATATAGTTGATTATTGCGGAGGATTGCCGGAAGATACCGGAAAACTTGTTAACGGAGGGCCTATGATGGGTAAAGCCATTGTCGATTTGACTGCACCTACCGTCAAGACCACATCCAGCATACTTGTCGTTTCCAATAAGGAATCCATGCGAAAGGAAGAAACCAATTGTTTGAGATGCGGCAAATGCGTTTCCGCATGTCCTATGGGTTTGGAGCCAATATTGCTGTTCAATCTTGCAAAACAGGACAGATGGGAAGATGCTGAAAAGGAATGTGCGATGGATTGCATAGAAT
>DXGG01000038.1 GCA_019114015.1 Candidatus Onthomorpha intestinigallinarum
ATACATAAACATAACCAAAAGCAACAGTAACAAACCTATTCAGGATGTATTTGCGGAGGCTTTCAGGGATATGAGGTTGTTGCAGAAGGAAGAACCTGAAAAATCCTCGCAGATAAGCTGGCTTAAAAAGAATGCGCGGTTTACCGGAGAGCTTTTTCTGGGACATTTGCGCTATGGTACTTTCGGCAAGAACGAATTGGAAAACCTGCATCCTTTTTTGAGAGAAAACAACTGGAAAACAAGGAATCTTGTCCTTGCAGGCAACTTTAACCTGACCAATATAGACGAGATGTTGTCCAAACTCATCACTTTGGGACAGCATCCCGTAAAAGTGTCCGATACGGCCATAGTTCTGGAGAAAATAGGCAAGTTTCTTGACAGGGAGGTAGAACGTCTGTTCAAATATTACAAGTTGCAGGGTTTGCCGAACATAAAAATATCCGAGCGTATAGCCGAAGACTTGAACATAGCGTCCATTCTTACCTCGGCGGCAAAAAGATGGGATGGCGGCTATGTAATGGCCGGAGCTATGGGACACGGAGACGCTTTCGTACTTAGGGATGAAAACGGAATAAGACCTTGTTTCTATTATGTGGACGAGGAGATAGCCGTAGTTGCATCCGAACGTCCCGTTATAATGACAACGTTCAATGTCCCTTTGACAGAGGTAAAGGAACTTGAGCTGGGTCATGCGATAATAATCAAGAGAAACGGAAAGGTAACGGTTGAATGCTGCAAGACCCCTTCCGAAAAACCGTCCAAATGTTCCTTTGAGAGGATATATTTTTCAAGAGGTACGGATGCGGATATTTACAGGGAAAGAAAGGAACTTGGAAAGCTTATATGTCCGAGAGTTCTTAAGGCGATAGATTACGATATAAGGAATACGATAATATCATACATACCCAACACTGCCTCAGTCGCCTTTCAGGGAATGGCGGAGGCGTTTACGGATTATGCTAACAGGAGAAAGATGGAGGAGATTCTTGCAAACAAGGAAAACCTTACCCGTGAGAAACTTGAAGAGATTTTCTCCTTGCATCCTCGCAGGGAATACATTGCGGTAAAGGATGTAAAGCTCAGAACGTTTATCACGCAGGACAGCGAAAGGGATGACATGGTCGCCCATGTTTACGATGTCACTTACGGACAGATAAGGGAGTATGTTGACAATCTGGTGGTTATAGACGACAGTATTGTCAGGGGTACCACATTGAAGCAGTCAATAGTAAGAATACTCGACAGACTCGGCCCCAAGAAGATAGTGGTTGCTTCTTCCGCTCCGCAGATAAGGTATCCTGACTGTTACGGAATAGACATGTCGCGTTTGGGAGACTTCATCGCTTTCAATGCAGCCATAGCTCTGTTGAAGGAAAGTGGAAGGGAATGCGTCATAGAGGACGTTTACCGAAAGTCAAAGGCTCAGGAAGACAAACCGAAGGAGGAAATAGTCAATTATGTCAAGGAAATATACGCTCCTTTCAGCGATGAGGAAATATCCAAAAAGATAACCGAGATATTGACTCCTGAAGGCATAAATGCCAAAATTGAGATAGTGTACAATACCATAGAATCCTTGCACAAGGCATGCCCTGATCATACGGGCGACTGGTACTTCACCGGCAATTATCCTACTCCCGGCGGAAACAAGGTGGTCAATCGGGCGTTTATAAACTACTACGAAGGAAACAACAAAAGAGCATACTGAAATTCTTTTCAGAATTCAATTTTTTAGAATCAAGAAATAATAAATCCGATTCAAATTCTGACTTTCAGGCATCTGAACGTTTCTATCGCAAAGCATTTATCCTTGTCCTTACGTTTGATTTGAGATGTTCCTTGTAAAACTCCAGTTCCTGCAAATGATAGTTTCCCATCCTGAACAGGTCTTTCAACTGGCTTAAATAATAATCTGCAGGGTTCAATCCTGACACTATCAGTACATTGTTCAAGGTGTCTTTCACAACACTTACACTGTCGTTGAGCCATGCCGTAGTGTTGTCGTTTTTCCAGTTTACCGGATTGATGCAAAGTTCACTCGGAGAAAGCACTGGACATATCGCTTCGACGGAAGCAACAGAATTGTAACAGATTGTCACTCCCGTATCGGCGGAATCCGATGCAGCCCTTATCTTGTCATATCTTAGCATTTCATCCCTGCTTACCCCGTATCCTATTACATAAGCGGCAACCATTCTTGAATAAACCTCATCGGGCATTTCCTTCAACAATTCCACAACAGCCTTGGCCCCCTGACTGAAACCTGCCAGAATGAACGGTCTTTGCCTGTTGTAATGTTGCAGGTAATGGTTGAAAGCGTTTCTTACATCCTTCATGGCATAAGGAAACCTTTCTTCTACGCATTCTTCTCCCTCAATCCACGATTCGAGCGAAATCTGACGGTAATAAGGCGAGTAAAACGTGCTGTTCCGTGCAAATATATCCGCCGCCAATTCCAATGACGGCAACATGGCCTGCCTTTGTTCCTCGTTTTTTACGTTACTGAAATGATGTGTATTCCCTTTACTGTCCTTCCAGTCCCATATGCAGGTGGGCAATATATAGAATACATCGGTTGTACCCTCATTTCCGGAAAGGGAACAGATGTACCAGTTGTCCTTATCGGCATAATCCGGTTCTTCCGTCAGCAACAATCCTTCGGTTACCTCGTTCTGCGTTTCCCTGCAACCGCATAAAGACAACAGAGCTGCAACAAGTAAAATCCACGTAAAATGACAAAAGGCTTTTTTCATGATTCGATATTATTTCTATCTGCCCCAACTTTCCCTGTCGAGATTTCTGTACGTTATTGCTTCCGCCAAATGTTCGTCTCTTATGTTTTCGCTTCCGTCCAAATCGGCAATCGTTCTTGACACCTTAAGAATCCTGTCATAGGCTCTTGCGGACAGTCCGAGTCTGTCCATAACCGTCCGCAACAGTTCCATGCCGGACGGCTGTATTTTACAGAATTCCTTCATCATTTGGGTGTTCATCTGAGCGTTGCAGTGAATGTTGGGATATTTTTTAAAGCGTTCTTCCTGTATTTTCCTTGCATTGATGACCCTTTGTCTTATTGTTGCGCTTGTTTCTCCCTCCTTAATGGTTGAGAGTTCCTTAAAAGGAACGGGAACCACCTCAAGCTGAATGTCTATTCGGTCAAGCAACGGTCCGGATATTTTGTTCAGATATTTGTTTACAGCACCCAAAGGACACGTACAGGCCTGCGTAGGATGGTTGTAGTATCCGCACGGGCAGGGATTCATTGCGGCGACAAGCATAAAGCTTGCGGGATATTCCGAACTTTGTTTTGTCCTCGATATGGTAATGCTTCGTTCCTCCATCGGCTGACGCAATACCTCCAGAACGTTGCGTTTGAATTCCGGAAGTTCGTCCAAAAACAGTACACCGTTGTGAGCCAGGGATATTTCTCCGGGTTGTGGGTATGTTCCTCCTCCCACAAGGGCCACATCACTTATCGTATGATGAGGATTACGGAAAGGTCTGACCGATATTATGGGTTGAAATTTGTTCATCTTGCCTGCAACGGAATGTATCTTTGTCGTTTCCAACGCTTCCTCTATAGTAAGGGGAGGAAGAATTGAAGGCAGTCTTTTGGCAAGCATGGTTTTCCCGCTGCCCGGAGAACCTACCAG
>DXGG01000002.1 GCA_019114015.1 Candidatus Onthomorpha intestinigallinarum
GAATGATGTACCTCCCGCCGCCTGCACATGACCTCCCCCATTCCAATAATCTGAAGCAAACCTGTTCACGTCAATTTCAGCAGAGGTAGAACGGAAAGACATCCTTATCCTGTCTGAACGCTCGGAAAGCAATGCACCGAATCTGACACCTTCCACCCTCAGACAATAATTCACAACACCCTCCAAATCCCCTTTCCTAAAGTCAAAACGCTGCAAATCATCTCTTGAAAGAGCTATATATGCCGCAGAATGCTCCGGAAAAACCTTCATGCGTTCAAGCAAAGAAAAACCCAGCAGTCTCAACCTGTTTTCACTGCCCTCATCCATGACCTTACGTTTCAAACTGGCCATAGGAACACCTGATTCCGCCAATTCGGCCGCCACATCAAAACAATCGCGCCTGCCACACGAATAACTGAAACAACCAGTATCAGTACACAAACCTACATAGATAGCACTTAAAATACGAATATCCAATGATTTACCACTTAAATGCTTAAGTATTTTATAAACAAGCTCGGAGGTAGAAGATGCGTGGGGATCTGAAAAAACCATATCCATTTCCTCGGGCTCAACATGATGATCTATCAAGACCTTCTTGCAATCCGACTGGGATATGCATTTCTCCAATTCTTCAGAAGTGCGTGAAAGCCTGTTAAAGTCCAAACAAACAACAAGCCCCGCATCCTTGAACAAAGCCCTTGCCCTGCCCAAGTCAACAGAAGCTATAACCGGCTTAAAGCCATCGAAAAGAAATCCGAGATTAGCAGGATATTCATTAGGGTAAACAACAGCCGCATTCTTGCCGCAAGAGTTCAGATAGCAATACATTGCAACCGTCGATGCCACCGCATCACCGTCCGGATTGGAATGGGAAACCAATACGATATTATCAGCCTCCGAAAGCAATCCGCCAAACTCCAACACCTTGTCTCTATCAAAATCCATATCAAAAGCGGCAAACAAGCCTTAAAACCCTGCAAAGATATGGATTTATTTCTGTCCAAAAACCATAAGACAAAACAAAACACAGCTTTTTTATCAACAACTAAACACCCGGTTTATACTCCTCGAATGTACGGTCGGAATAAAACAGGACAATCCTTTCGATATTCCTTTGCTTTACTGTTTTGGATACAATTTTCTCTTTCTCTTTTATTTCCGTTACTGCAACAGTATTACTCTCAGGCTTTTTCACTGTATCACCATCCCCCTCTGCAAACAGTGTCGGCTGTTCAAAAATTTCTTTCTTATCATCCTCCCTTATCATCTTTCCCTTTCCGAAAATCAACCAGTCCGAATTCACTTTGTCAAACTTATTCAGCACTTTGGAAACAAAGTCCAAACTCGGCTTGTTGCGTCCGGACAATATGTGGGACACATTCGAAGGCTGAACTCCAACAGCTTCCGCAAACTGACCGGCCGTCAGCTTGTAATACTCCATAATTTTCTCTATACGCTTCTCCATTTCATCCTGCTTTTACTTTACAATTGTAAACAAAAGAACTTATCTTTGATTTACAATTGTAATCTCAAATATTACGAATGTAACTATGATATTGTTTCATAATATCTAATGTTTTTGTACGCTTAGTTTACAAATGTAAACATGAATAAAAAAAGCCTGTCAATAACTTGACAGGCTCCTTTCGAAAAACAGCTTGAACTATATCTTGCTTATGGTCTAATTGAACATATCCTTCATCTTTCTGAAAAAGCTTTTATCCTTGTCTGTAGGTCTCGGATTGAAAGTATCGCTCTTGTCCATTGATTCGAGTATCTTCTTGTCCTCCTTGTTGAAACTTCTCGGAACCCAGACATCAACCCTGACCAAAAGGTCTCCGTGATAACCGCTGTTAACATCAGGCAACCCCTTGCCCTTAAGACGATATACCCTACCCGACTGGGTACCCTGCTCTACCTTGAACTTTACCTTTCCCGTCAAAGTGGGAACCTCCAGCATCGTTCCGCGGACAGCATCCGCAAAAGTGACGTATGTCTGCAAGCACAGATTGTCGCCGTCCCTCTCGAACACATCATGCTTTATCTCCTCTATCAAAACAATCAAATCACCGTTTATTCCGTTCCTTGCACCTGCGTTTCCCTTACCGGCCATTGACAACTGCATTCCGTCGGCAACTCCCGCCGGAATCCTGACCGTTATTATCTCCTCGCTCTGAACTATTCCCTCTCCGTTGCAATCAGGACACTTGTCCTTAATGACAGTACCCTCTCCATCGCAATAAGGACACACGCTTCGCGTCTGCATGTTGCCCAATATCGTTCTCTGAACCTGTGTTATCATTCCGCTACCGCCACAATGAGAACAAGTGGTACGCTCACTGCCGGCCTTGGCTCCGCTACCGTTACAGCTCTTGCACGGAACATATTTCTTAACCTTCAGTTTCTTCTCCACACCGGAGTTTATCTCCTCAAGGGTCAGTTTTATCCTTACCCTGAGATTACCTCCTCTGTTCACCCTTTTGCCGCCACCCCTGCGTGAGGAACCGAAGCCGCCAAATCCGCCGAAACCTCCATCTCCGAATATGTCGCCGAACATGGAGAAAATGTCATCCATATTCATGGATGCACCTCCGCCGAATCCGCCCTGACCGTCCACACCGGCATGTCCGAACTGATCGTATCTAGCCCTCTTATCCTTATCTCTCAAAACGTCATAGGCCTCCGCCGCTTCCTTGAACTTCTCTTCAGCTTCCTTATTGCCGGGATTCTTGTCCGGATGATACTTTATCGCCAGTTTCCTGTACGCCTTCTTCAATTCATCATCCGTCGCATTCCTGGACACCCCCAGCACTTCATAATAATCTCTCTTTGCCATAACTCAAAAAATTACATAGCAACAACCACCTTTGCATATCTTATGACCTTGTCATTAAGATAGTATCCCTTGGTCGTCTCGTCTATCACCATGCCCTTGTCCTCCTCTTTGCTTGCAGGGACTCTTGCAATGGCCTCGTGTATATTCTCGTCAAACTTGCAGCCCTTGGCATTCATGGGCTTCAATCCCTTATGGGACAAAATATTTATAAGCTTGTTGTATATCAACTCCAAACCCTCCTTCATCTTGACAAACATCTCGTCATCATTACCCGCCAAAGTATCCAATGCCCTCTCGTAATCATCTATCACAGGCAGCAAATCCTTTATCGTACCTTCGGCCGCGGTCTGTATAAGCTCCAGTCTGGCCTTGGAAGTCTGCCGTCTGTAATTCTCGAAATCGGAATACAGCAACAGATATTTGTTGTTCAACTGTTCGTATTTGGCCTTGAAATCCTCTTCCTTATCATTTGACTGATGTTCTGCGTCATTCGTTTCAGACTCCTTTTCAATCATTTCCTCCTGTTGATTTTCAACTTGCTTTTCCTCTTCCATCTTCTTGCGTTTATTTTGTCTTCTACTCATACATTCTTTTTTATCCTTTCCTAAACCTGACTACCGAAAATCGAATCCTTGTTCCGATTCCGTAGAATCAAATTTCATTTTCATGGAATCAAATTCCATCTTTCCAGAATCAAATTCCATTCCAAAGTTGTTTTTATGTCACATTGTCAGTCTCTGTGTTTGAATATGTCCTGCGGTGACAGAGGACGCTGGGACTCAAGCCAGATAAAACCTTTGAGCATCTTGTCCTCCTCCTTTATCCTGTCCTTGTCGTCAAGGTAAAACTCGGGCTTGTCAACTGCCGTCATCTTTTCCAGTTTGCCCTTTTTGAAATACATCTTCAAACCGACACTCGACCCTATGTTTATTCCGGTCAACTGTTTCTTGTCCTTATCCTCCTCCCAAAAATGATAAATCGTCCTGACATCGCCCTGCATCTGCGCATATGCAATCCTGCTGTCCTCGAATTCGGCATCAAAAACCCTGCCACTCACCTGATTGAAATACATTTCGGTTGCGGTATCCGAGTTCTGTACTATGAAAGAATTGGGATACATTCTCATGGATTTTATTCCTCCTTCGGCAACTGTCAGCACAATGGTGTCGGCCGTAAACTGTTTTTCCTCGTTCCACATTACCGGACGCACCGTGAGGAATGCCAGGGAATCGTCAACGAAATAGTGTATCATCTCGGCGGCAAGCTGTACATCCTTTTTGAAAACTTTGGCATGGGCATATACCATAAGCTCTTTGGCGTGCATTGCGGTATCGAAATCAACCCAAAGCGTATCGCCGTGCATGTAAAGCGTATCTTCCTTTTCGGTCTGCATGACACAAAGCCGTCCTGTCAGAAAGGCATAGGGCAAAGAATCCTTCTTGTCAAGCTCAAGATAGTCCGAACGGGTCATAATGTCGTTTGCCGTATCGTTTATCGTCACATTGAAAAAAGCCTTTCCCACATCCTTTCCGGTATTGTACAATATGCTGTCGGCCTTCAATGTCTTGGAATCCCTTATTATGCAATTGTCCCTGCGCAAAACGGCATCTTCGGTCTCGGTGTTGTACTGGCCTTCTGTGGTCAATATCCTGACACTGTCGGTTGTAAATATGTCCGTCTGTGCAAAAAAATAGGATTCGTGACTTTTGCTGTCATAGGCAACCGAATCGGACTGTATGAAAGCATTAGGGGTATTTATTTCGACATTATCTGTAAACTCGAAATATTTTGTGTCGATATAATACGTTCCGAACTGGCTTTTAAGCACATTTTCCTCATCCCATATATCGGCCTTGTTGGTATATCTCACGTTGTTTTCAACCCTGTCGAGCAACATGTAATCTGTCTGAAGGGTAACCTTGCCATCGTGCAGCGTAACCACCTTTCCGAATATCTCCGCCACCTTTGTATTGCCGTCATAAAACAGTTCGTCTCCATACAAGTGAACAGTATCCTCATATATATGGATGTTGTTGTAGGCGCTTATGTAGTTTTCGGTTTTGTTCAGTATTGCAGAATCGCAAAGCATTATCATGCCCTCATGCTCAAAGACTACATTACCCTTTAAAACCAAGTGATTGGGGAAAGAAGGCATTCTCTCTCCCCAATCAGACTTATAGTTAATTTTTTCCTGAGCAAAACAACTGCCGAATACGGAAACCAAACCGACAACAAGAAGAAACGCTCTTGTTGTGGCAGGATTATTCTTCATCGTATTCATCATCGGAACCGACAAGTCCCTGATATCTGAATGACTTGTCGTATGTCAACTTGATGTATTTCTTGTCCTTTCTTCCCTTTATCTTTTCGCTCAACTCAAGATAATAATACGTCGTGAGCTTTCTGTCGGTTACAGTCCTTCTGTACTTGATATCATAATCCACCTTTTGAAATTTCTCTATCTTGGCTTCAGGATATCTGGTCGAAAGGTCCTTGAGAATCAACCGAGGGTATCTGTCCTTTTCCACATTGGTAGTCGTTGTCATCAACATGCCGTCAGGCTTGTACAACATCTCCATTTCACGACCTCTGTTTTCATAAAAGGCCCTGTAATTGCCATTCTCCTCTTTCCATTCCCTTACCTCAAGGCGAGGATATCTCTTTTTGAAAGCATTTGTCACCTCTTCAGGTATCTTGGCCTGCTCAAGCGGATCCGGAACATCTATTTCCACATCCTTCGATGTGCTTTTCTTTCCTTCCTTTCCATCCGAGTCTATCTTTATCTCAAGACCACTACCCTCCAATGCCGCTCTTTCCGCCATCTTCTTCTGACGGTACTCTATGGCTTCAGGGTTCAACCTTGCGATATAGTCTTTCTTTACATAGTCAGGGTCAGGTGCATTGGTCTTTGTCAACTTTCCCCTCGGGTCAAATATCATCTCATATTCCGTCTGGCCCACACCCTTCATTGCAATGATAAGGCGGTAATAGTTATCACCGGAGAAATCCTCCACATACTCGGATTTCTTTATCCTGTAACCTGGATAATTGTTCAGAAAATAATTTGCGACAAGCGTAGGCAATTCCTGCTCCTGCACATTGAAAATAGTAAACTGCCAATTCCCGCCTGCCGTAAGGAAGACACGTCCTATCTGTCCGTCAATGCTTATCTCGGCGACATACTGTCCCGTTTCAAAATACCAACCCTGCAACTTATAGTCCGAATAAGTGTTCTCCAGTCCAAGCCTTACCTCCTGCGGTATGTCTGAATTACGCAATTTCTGAGCATTGGTTGCAAAAGAAATCACAAAAAACAAAACTAACAATGCTATTCGCTTCATCTGCTGTAATATGTTTTCATTATTATAATTCCGTTCGGATTATAGTGTCCTTTCTGTCAGGACTTGTGGACACCAACGCAACAGGCAATCCTGTCTTCTGCTCTATCATCGCTATGTAATCCTTCATCCTTTGCGGCAAAGCCTCATAATCACCCACTCCTCCGACATCCTGCAACCATCCCTCATAATCGGAATAGAGAGGACTTATCCTTTCTTCCATGTCATAAGGCACATTCATCGTACGCTTTCCATTTATCTCATAAGAATCACACACCTTTATACGACTGAAACCGTTCATCACATCTATCTTCATAAGCATCAGATGCGTAACGCCGTTTAACATGCAGGCATATCTCAACGCAGGTATATCCAACCATCCGCAACGTCTCGGCCTTCCGGTTGTAGAGCCGAACTCCCTGCCCTTTTGACGCAATTCCTCACCGTCTGCATCGAACAACTCCGTTGGGAAAGGTCCGCTGCCCACCCTTGTGCAGTACGCCTTGCATATTCCGAATACCTTTCCAACCCTCGAAGGCGCTATACCCAGACCTGAACAAACCCCTGCCGTTATGGTATTGGATGATGTGACAAAAGGATAAGAACCGAAATCAATGTCCAACATCGAACCCTGAGCCCCCTCGGCCAATATCTTCAAGCCCTTGTTCAAAGCCTCATTCAGATAATACTCACTGTCTATCACCTTAAGACCCTTCAAGAAATCCAACGCCTCGAACCACTGCCTCTCATACTCGGACAATGTCTTGTCCTCAACCCTGAAAGCATCGACATCATAGCCCAAAGACCTTATAAGGTTGAGATGAGATTCCTTAGCCTTTTCATAGACAGCCTTAAAGTCACTTCTTGCAATGTCACTGACTCTCACGCCCACACGCGCCACCTTGTCGGTATAGGCAGGACCTATGCCCTTCAGAGTGGAACCTATCTTGCGCTCTGCCTTGGAGGCCTCATTGGCCGCATCCAGCAATCTGTGCGTAGGCAAAATAAGATGAGCTTTTCTGGAAATGTAAAGGTTGGTCCGAGGTTCAAAACCTATCGACTCCAAAGCGGCAAATTCTTTACGCAAAATGACAGGCTCAACCAATACTCCGTTACCTATGACATTTATCTTATCCCTGTGACATATCCCAGAAGGTATTATATGCAACACATGCTTTATTCCTTCAAACTCAAGGGTATGCCCCGCATTCGGTCCGCCCTGAAACCTCGCTATTATATCGTAGCGCGGTGCCAGAACATCCACAACCTTTCCCTTTCCCTCATCTCCCCACTGCAAACCGAGAAGTACATCTATCTTACTCATACGCTATAAACTTATTCTCATCAACGCACAAAAACGTTACAAATTTACACAAAAAAACTTTACCACACAACACAACCCGTCAATTTTGCCATCAAAGACCCGTCACAACAACGACAGATGATACTCCACCAAAGCATCCAAAGGCGCCTTCACAACCTTGCCGACCCTCATGCCGTAACGCCCCGCAACCCTCTCGAACTCCTCCCTGGCAAGGTAGCCTATGCTGCCGACAATGTTTATGTCATACTTTGCGTAGTCGGTATAATGACACACCTGATGAATGAAGAAAGAGTCAAAGGCATCCTCTATAATGGCGGCAATGTATTGATGAGACTTGTTCTCCATGGCAAAACACGCAAAAGAGGCAAGATAATAATTGGGTGCCTCCTCCTTGTAAAGACGGTTGAGAAAATCAGTCTCATCACCCGGATAGCGTCTTGCAAACTCCTCATGCAGTTCCTTGGGCATCCTGCCACGCAAATATTCCCTGAGCAACAGCCTACCTATATTGGTGCCCGCCCCCTCGTCGCAAAGAACATAGCCGAGCGAAGGCACATTCTCCACAATGCGGCTGCCGTCATACAGACAGGAATTGGAACCCGTCCCCAATATTGCGGCAATGGCGGCAGTGGAACCGCACGCAGCCCTGGCCGCACCGAGCAGGTCTCCCTCCACCTCAATGTCCGCATCAGGAAAAAAAGGTCTGAACCATTCCTCCACCTCCGCCTGTTTGGGCCTTGCACTGCAACCCGAGGCATAAATGAAGATACCGCTCACCTCTGCACCCTTCACATTGGGCACTATCACCTCTTCCACTTCCCTCCTCATGGTATCGGCCGAGACATTATACGGATTCATGCCCCTCGAAACAAAACGGGACACAAACCGTCCCCCTTCAACC
>DXGG01000039.1 GCA_019114015.1 Candidatus Onthomorpha intestinigallinarum
AAAAACGGATTCAGAAGAGAAAAAAATGATTTTGTACTTGGTTTGTACGGAAAAAGTAGTAATTTTGCAAACTCTAAATCTGTGTGTCAGCGTTCCGTTTGTTTATCCTATGACGCATTGATTCAGAGAGATATGCCTGTTGACGCATGCGGTTTTGTTGCTTCTGATAGAATTGCGTGCCGGTTTGGGGGCATTTTTGGTGTATTTAGAATAACAGAGAACGAAGATGGGAACATTGAGTTACAAGACAATTTCGGCAAACAAGGCCACTGTGAAGAAGGAGTGGATAGTTGTCGATGCCGAAAATGAAGTTGTAGGACGTTTGGCAACGAAGGTTGCTAATATTTTAAGGGGAAAGCACAAGCCTTCCTTTACTCCTCATGTTGATTGTGGGGATTATGTTATTGTTATAAATGCCGACAAGGTAAGATTTACCGGCAGGAAGTTGACGGACAAGGTTTATGTAAGACATACCGGTTATCCGGGAGGACAGCGTTTTTCCACGCCGAAGCAGTTGTTGGACAAGTTTCCTATAAGAGTTGTGGAGCATGCGGTAAAGGGCATGTTGCCTAAGAACAAATTGGGAAGCAAGTTGTACAGGAACTTGCACGTTGTTGCGGGTCCTACGCATAAGTTTGAGGCACAGCAGCCTAGATTGGTAAACCTTAATACGATAAGATAATGGCTATGGAAGGAGTTATAAATACTATAGGAAGAAGAAAATGTGCCGTTGCAAGAGTGTACATGAAACCGGGCAACGGTTCCATAGTAGTTAACGGCAGGGATTACAAGGATTATTTTACGACTGCACCGTTGCAATATATATGCAGACAAGCCTTTGAGGTTGTCGGAGCTGAGGGACAGTATGATGTCAAGGCAAATCTTGACGGAGGCGGAGTGTCCGGACAGGCCGAGGCATTGCGTATGGCCATAGCCAGAGCTTTGTGTCAGGCGAACGGAGAGGACAGAAGTGCCTTGAAGGTAAAGGGACTTCTTCGCAGAGACCCTCGTATGGTGGAGCGTAAGAAACCCGGACAGAAGAAAGCCCGTAAACGTTTCCAATTCAGCAAACGTTAGGGATATTGGATATTGTTTAGTATCCAAATTGGCAAGATTCGTTTTTTGCGACTACTTGTCGGTTGATTGTTAATAAGGAAAGTAAACAAGAAAAATTAGAGAAAGATGTTAGATTTTGAGCAGATGCTTGATGCCGGTGTTCACTTCGGACACTTGAAAAGGAAGTGGAACCCTAAAATGGCTCCTTACATATTCATGGAGCGCAACGGTATTCATATTATAGACTTGCACAAGACGGCGGCCAAAGCAGAAGAGGCGGCCAATGCCTTGAAGCAGATAGCCAAATCGGGCAAGAAGATTCTGTTTGTTGCAACCAAAAAGCAGGCAAAGGATATCGTGGCCGAGAAGGTAAAGGCAATCAACATGCCTTATGTAACCGAACGTTGGCCTGGAGGAATGCTTACCAACTTTGTTACGATAAGGAAAGCGGTGAAAAAGATGAACTCTTTGGAAAAGCTTTTGTCCGAAAAGGAGACTTCTTTGATTTCCAAGAGGGAAAGATTGCAGATATCCAGAGAAAAGGCCAAGTTGGAGAAGAACCTCGGCTCTATTGCGGATCTTACGCGTTTGCCGTCGGCATTGTTTATCGTTGATGTGAACAAGGAGCATATAGCTGTTGCGGAGGCAAGGAGATTGAACATACCTACCTTTGCGATGATAGATACCAATTGCGACCCTAACATTGTTGATTTTCCTATACCTTCCAATGATGACGCTTCGAAGTCCATTGCATTGATTCTGGACTATATTTGCAAGGCTGTCGAGGAAGGCGCTCAGGAAAGGAAGATGGATAAAGACGCCAAAATAGCTGAGGCTGTCGAGGAGGAAAACGGAAGACTTGCAACTGAGTTGCTTGACGATGAGGTAATGAGCGAGGAGAAGGAAGTGAACAAGATAAAGAAGGTCAAGGCGGTTGCCGAAGACAATGTTGAGAAACGTCCTCGCAAACAAGTTGCGAAGAAAAGCGTTTCAAAGAAGTAAAGAACTTTTAGGTTTAATTTTTAAGACGGATATACAATGGCAAATATAACGGCGTCAATCGTCAACGAACTCAGAAAGCGTACTGGAGTCGGAATGATGGACTGCAAGAAAGCTTTGGTCGAATGTGACGGTGACATGGATAAGGCGATAGATTATCTTCGTGAAAAGGGTCAGAAACTGGCCGCAAAGCGTGCCGACAGGGATGCAAGCGAAGGTGTGGTTCTGGCAACGGTGAACGAAGACAAGACGTTTGCGGCTGTGATAATGATGAACTGCGAAACGGATTTTGTCGCAAAGAACGAAAGCTTCATCGCTTTCACTAAGGAAGTGTTGGATGCGGCGGTAAAGGCCAGATTGAAATCGTTGGAAGAGGTTATGGCAATGACCTTGAACGGCGTAACGGTGGAAAATTTGGTCATAGACCAGATTGCCAAGATAGGAGAAAAGATTACCTTGAGTCATTTCATGCCTATAGAGGCTGTTGCAGCCTATGCGTACACTCATCCCGGCAACAGAATGGCTTCCGTAGTGGGATTGTCAAAGACAGGATTTGATGAGGAACGAAAGGAAATGGCAATGCAGGTGATAGCGGGAAGACCGGTGGCATTGAACAAGGAAACCGTCCCTCAGGAAATAATAAACAGGGAGATGGATATTTACAGAGCTCAGGTGAGAGAAGAAGGCAAACCTGAGAACATGGTTGAGAAAATCGCCGAAGGTAAACTGAACAAGTTCTTCAAGGA
>DXGG01000040.1 GCA_019114015.1 Candidatus Onthomorpha intestinigallinarum
GCATTATAGGAATTTCTTTGGTATATGAGAAAAATCGCGGATACTTTGTGATAATAAGCGATGAGGTCGAAAAAAGAGACAAACAGTTTAATCTGTTGAGACAAATATTTGAAGACCGGAATATTGAAAAGGTAGGGCATAATATCAAGTTTGACAAGAATATTCTTCTCAACTGCGGGATAGATGTAAAGGGAAAATGTTTCGACACTCTTGTTGCACATTATCTTTTGGAACCTCAAAGTCGTCACAAATTGGATATTTTGAGTGAGAACTATCTGGGATACAGTATGATACCATTTGAAGCCGTATTCGGTAAACAGCATAAGGGAAGCAAAATATCGATAAAAGGTTTGAATAAGTCCCTGTTAAAGGATTATGCCGTTGAGGATGCGGACATATCATTTCAGTTGAAAGATATTTTTTCCGAAAAATTGCAGGAAAATTCCTTGATGGATTTGTTCCTGAATATAGAAATGCCTCTTGTCGATGTACTTTTGTCCATGGAAAGGGAAGGCGTAAGAATTGACACCGATGAATTGGAACGGTTTTCCCAAGTGTTGAGCAAAAGGAAAACGGAATTGGAAGAACAGATATACGCCCTTGCAAACAAGAGGTTTAACATAGCTTCAACCAAACAACTGGCCGAGGTCTTGTTTGAAGAATTGCAAATAGATTCCGACAAGAAGGCAAAGAAAACTTCAAAAAAACAGTATTCAACCGCGGAGGATGTTTTACAGAAACTGCTGAATTCTCATCCGATAGTTGCTTTGATTCTGGAATACAGGTCTTTGACCAAACTTAAAGGGACTTATGTTGACGCTCTTCCCTTATTGGTGAACGGTAAAACGGGAAAGATACATACCAGTTACAATCAGGCGGTTACCGTTACGGGGCGTTTGTCATCCACCAATCCCAATCTGCAGAATATTCCCATAAGAACGGAATTGGGCAGGGAAATAAGAAGATGTTTTGTCCCTTCAAGTCAGGAATATGTCCTTCTTTCTGCGGACTATTCCCAGATAGAGTTAAGGATAATTGCATCATTGAGCGGAGATGAACATCTTTGCAAGGCATTCAATGACCGAGAGGACATACACCTTGCGACGGCTGCCAAAATATACGGGGTGGATAAGTCGGCCGTATCCAAGGACATGCGAAGGAATGCAAAGAGTGTGAACTTCGGAATAATATACGGAATATCGCCTTTCGGCCTTTCCGAACAGTTGAACATCCCGAGGAGAGAGGCTTATGAGCTTATCAAACAGTATTTCGACAGTTACCCTCGGGTAAATCAATACATACAGCAGTGCATAGAGGAGGCCCGAGAGCGGGGATATGCCTTGAGCATGTGCGGACGGAGAAGGTATCTGCCGGATATAAACTCCGCCAATGCGAACCTTAGAAATTTTGCCCAGCGCAATGCGGTAAACATGCCCGTGCAGGCAACTTCGGCCGACATGATAAAGATTGCCATGATAAGGATTTACAATCAGTTTAGGGAGGAAGGATTAAAATCGAGGATGATACTGCAAGTACACGACGAACTTGTCTTCGATGTCTATAAACCCGAATTGGAAAGGGTGCGAAGCATAGTTTCGGAACAAATGAAAAACGCAATAAAACTCAATGTCCCGATAGAGGTCGACATAAACGAGGGAAACAACTGGTTAGAGGCCCATTGATTCCTCGTATTTGTGTTTCCAGCGTCTGTGACTCCAAAGCCAGTATTGAGGATGTGCATCAAGCATGCTTTTTAACTGCATGAGAGCCTGCTCGCATATCCATCCGTACGGAGTCTGCCGCGGTTCGTCGGTCAGTTTCACTATTTCAAAGCTGTAATACCCTCTTTTCGTTTTGCTTACCTTGTAAAAGAATACAGGATAATCATATTTCTTCGCTATGTATTCCGGACCGTATATCACTGCTGTTTTCTGATGGAGGAAGTCTGTCCAATAGCATTTCTTCGTGTTGTTGGGGCTTTGGTCCGAAAGCAACATGTATGCACAGGCTTTGCCCGATTTGTCGTAATCTTCCAATACCTTGCGGGAATTGTCCGCGTAACAGACCTCGGTACCGTATCTTGTCCTTCTCTTGAAAACAAGTTCCTCGAATGTCTTGTTGCTCATCCTTTTGCCGACTCCTATCCCGTGATGTTTCAACTGTAGTTCCAGACTTGCAACCATGTATTCCCAGTTGTTGTAGTGGGCGGAAACCAAAAGCACGCTTCTGCCCGTCGAAAAATAAGGATAAAGTATGGAAGGATTCGTGCATTTGTATCGTTTAAGGAGGTTCTTACGACTTATGGTCAGCATTTTTATGGACTCAACGACAAGATCCGACAGATGCACATAGTATTTGTCCGCAATCCGTCTGATTTCTTTTTCGTCTTTTTCTGGAAAAGAGTTCCTGAGATTGGACAATATGACATTCTTTCTGTATTTCACAATGTGCTTAAGGATGAAACATATTACATCGGAAAGCAGGTACAGCAACCGCATGGGCAACAGCGATATCGGCATTAGAATGCCGTAAAACAGGACATGACTTAAAAGTTTTTCCATTCTGCAAGATAATTTCGTGCGGCAAAATTAGTAAATATAATTTTTGCGAGGTTTTTCTGAAACAAAGTTCCGGAAAAACGGATTCAGAATTCAATTTTTTCTTCTCTGAAAAGAATTTTACGGAATAAAGAAAGAAAAATCTATTGTTTGATTTCGGTTTGACGTATGGTTTTTGTTTCATTCATACATCAGGTTACAGCCTCTTATGTCGCTGTTGTCAACCCTCCCCATTATTTCAAAACCACCGTCTTTCGTGCTTCTGCCCAAGTCTTCCGTCGCTATGAAACTGCATGTGTTTATGTTGGCAAGGTCTATCACGTTTATCACGCCGGTTTTCCCGCATTTGCAGAAAGTGAAAGGGTCTTCCGTTTCCGTAATCACCACTTTCATCTGATTGGGAGTATAAAAGATACCGTCCGATTTGGAATATGCCTGGGAGAAAAGCTCGCACATGCCGTATTCCGAAGCTATGCTCTTGATTCCGAAGCCTTCGGCCAAAATGGAATGCAGTTCCGATTTTGGCATTTCTTTTCTTCTGCCTTTCATTCCTCCTGTTTCGAAAACGGTTGTATGCTTCAGTTCAAACGAATATTTCTCTATAAGGTCAAGGAGTGCATACGTAACCCCGAACAATATGGTCGGAATGGTTTTATGCTCGCATTCCATAATCAGATTCCTGATTTCGTCCAGGTCATACGAATAAAAACCGCTTTGGGAGTAAAGGCTTCTGTTTATGAAATGGTTTATCATGTAGACGAGTGACGAATTGCCCTGCTGCTGATAGTTGGGCAATAAGGCCAGAAAACAATAATCCTCCACCTTTCCGAAGAATTGTTGGAATGAACGGCGGGAGCTTTCCTCGTATATTCCGAAATCCTTGATGAAATGTCTGCTTGGCTGCGACATTGTCGTTCCGCTGCTTTTGAAAAAGTGTATTGGTTTTTGCGTAAAGCTGACAACTTCATGGGTTTTGAAGAACCTTATCGGCAAAAAAGGAATATCTTCGGTTTTTTTGACATTTCCGGTGTTTTTGTTCAGCAAGTCGCACCATTTATGATAAACCTTGTTGTTATTGTATTGATATTCGAATATTTCAAGAGCCGATTTTTGGAAATCTTCCTCTGAATGTATTTTAAATATTCTTTCTGTTAACTTATTCATAAGTTGTCATTTTGTTGTACTTTTGCAAACGCGTAAAACCGTGGTTCAATTATACATCTCATTAAAAAATGACAAACAAATCCCTTGCTTCAAGACGCTATGTAATCATAGGCATATTTATGGCTGTCGGGATTGTGTATGTATTGCGCTTGGCTTATTTGCAGATAATCGATGACACCTACAAGGAACTGGCGGACAGGAATGCCTTGAGACATATTACGCAGTATCCTTCCAGGGGGCTTATTTACGACAGGCACGGAAAGTTGCTTGTTTACAATGAAGCGGTTTATGATTTGATGGTGATACCCAAACAGGTAAGACTGAAGGATACCAACGAATTTTGTTCTCTTTTGAAGATAAGCAGGGAAGATTTCATCAAGAAGATGGATAAGGCGAAGAAATACTCGTATTATGCCCCTTCCATCTTTGAAAAACAGATAAGCAAGGAAGATTTCGCCCCTATTCAGGAGAAGATATATGAATATGAGGGGGTTTACGCCCAGAAAAGGACCTTGAGATACTATCCCGACGGTGTTGCTTCCCATGTTTTGGGGTACATAGGCGAGGTGAGTGAAGGAATGATAGAAAAGAATCCTTATTACAAGAGAGGCGATTACATAGGCATGAGCGGTCTTGAGAAGTTTTACGAGGATATATTGAGGGGCAAAAAAGGCAGCAAGATAACTCTGGTCGATGTACACAACAGGGAGAAAGGGTCTTTTGCCGACGGAAAATTCGATACCAATGCCATATCCGGACAGAATCTTTACAGTACCATTGATTTGGAACTTCAGAAGTATGCGGAAAAGATAATGGCTAATAAAAGAGGGTGCATAATAGCGATAGAGCCTTCTTCGGGAGTGGTGTTGTGTTTTGTTTCCGCGCCTTATTATGATCCTAATTTATTGGTTGGAAGGGTCAGGAGCAAGAACTACAAGATGCTTGCGGAGGATATATCGAAGCCTTTGTTCAACAGGGTTCTTATGGCGGAGTATCCTCCGGGAAGCATATTCAAGGTTGCACAAAGTCTTATAGCGTTGGATATGGGTGTCATAACACGCAACACAGGTTTCGTTTGTGATAAAGGTCTGGTAGGCTGTCACAATCATCCTTCGGCCACTTGCGTGGAGGATGCCATAAAGATGTCATGCAACCCGTATTTTTACAGAGTGTTCCAAAGGATTGTACAACAGACCAATCCCAAAACGGGCAAAATTGACAGCAAATACGGATTGTCCTTATGGACTTCGGCTGCAAAGCGGATGGGATTCGGTATCAGACTTGACATAGACCTTCCCGGCGTGCGTTCGGGTTATATACCCGATACGGCTTTTTATAACAGATGGTATCCCGGAGGTTGGAATTTCTATACGATATATTCCAACGCGATAGGTCAGGGCGAGGTGGGAGTAAATCCTTTGCAGATGGCTAATTTTGCGGCTTTGGTTGCCAACAGAGGCTGGTATATAACGCCGCATATCGTAAGGAGTTTCGGGGATGATGACAATAAGCGCATGTTTACAAAATATACAAAAAAACATTACAGTTTCATTGCTTCGGATTATTGGGACATTGCGGTCAAAGGCATGTGGGGAACGGTTCATGAGGCAGGCGGTACGGCAAGAAGGGCGAGGATTGACGACATAGCCATTTGCGGAAAAACGGGAACGGCGGAAAACATAGGGGATGACCATTCCGTATTTATATGTTTTGCTCCCATGGTAAGCCCTGAAATAGCTGTTGCGGTTTATATAGAGAACGCCAAGGGCGGTGGAGGTTCCTGGGCTGCGCCAATAGCAAGCCTTATTGTTGAAAAATATGTCAGGGGGGAGGTTCTAAGAACGGAATTCGAGAAAACATATATGGAGGCTCAACCTTGCCAGAATCTGCCGATAAAAAGACAAATCAAGACAAAAAAATAAATGATTTATGTACAGGGGAAGCAGAAACATATTGGGCAAGCTTGACTGGGGTGTCATATTCATGTATCTTTTTCTTGTGTTTTTCGGTTGGGTGAACATATATGCGGCGGTTTACAATGGCGAAGGAAGCATGTTCGATTTCAGTTCGAGATACGGCAAGCAGCTTATCTGGATTGGAGCTGCGCTTTTGATGGCTTTGTTTGTCATCATTCTGGATCCCAAGTTCTTTTCCCAAACATCCAATGTAATATATGCCTTTTTCATTCTTTTGCTCGTGGCAGTATTGTTTATGGGTTCTGAAACCAAGGGAGCGAAATCATGGTTCGGCGTAGGTGATTTCGGCATTCAGCCTTCGGAGTTTACAAAGGTTGCGACAGCATTGGCATTAGCCAAAGCGCTATCGGGAATAGGTGTCGATTTTAACGATTGGAAAACAAAGTTAACCGCAATCATGATTGTTGCAATACCCATGTTGTTGGTTTTTTTGCAGAATGATACGGGTTCCGCTTTGGTTTTCGGAGCTTTTATCCTGGTTCTGTTCCGTGAAGGCTTGTCTTCTTATGTTCTTATTTTGGGACTGGTTTGTGTTGTTCTGTTTTTATTGGCTTTATTGCTGAATCAATATCTGTTGATAGCCATATTTTTCTTGTTATTCTTGTTAGGGTGGCTTTTTTTCCACTTCAGATACAAGAAAGTCAGCATTTGGCTTTTTATAGGCATGTTTGCTTTCTGTTCTTTGTTCGTTTTGGGTGTGGATTTTCTTTTCGAGAATGCCTTGGGACAGCACCAGAAAGACAGAATAGAGGTATTGATAGGAAAGAAACAAGACTTTCAAGGAGTGGGATACAATGTCAATCAGAGCAAGATAGCAATCGGTTCCGGTGGATTAATTGGAAAAGGTTTTTTGAACGGAACGCAAACCAAGTTCAACTTTGTTCCGGAACAGGATACCGATTTTATATTTTGTACGATTGGGGAGGAATGGGGTTTTGTCGGCTCGACAATAGTTGTTGTCGTTTATGTATTATTGTGTGTCAGGCTTGTGAAAATGGCGGAAAGGCAACGGTCCAAGTTTTCCAGGATATACGGGTATGGAGTTGCAAGCATAATATTCTTTCATTTTTTTGTGAACATAGGAATGACCATAGGGCTTCTGCCGGTCATAGGAATACCGCTGCCTTTTGTCAGTTACGGAGGTTCTTCCCTTTGGGCCTTTACATTGCTTTTGTTTATATTTGTCCGGGAGGATGCTTCAAGACTTGAATTGGTTTGAGTTGGTGAATTGGGATACCGTATCGATACTTATGAATAAAGGCCGGTTTTTTGAATATGTGGTTTTGTCGGGAGTTTTTTTGCGTTCAAGGCTGTACAACGAAAGAAATTTTTACTGAAAACGAATCTACTCGGGTCGAATAATGTTACTAATCCAACAAATATTTGTAATTTTGGCAGGTTATTAGAGAAAGAAAATGAAATCTTGGGGGAAGACAGGTAAGAAGTTTGTCAAATATTGTATACTTTTTGTTGTTTGTATGCTGTTTTTTGCTCACGAGGGATTGCCTCAGGACAGAAACAAACTCGAGAAACAAAAGGCGAAACTGGAGAAGGAAATAGCTTCGATAAATGCCATATTGAAAGAGACGAAGAAAACAAAAAGTATGTCTGCTTCGGAATTGCAGGTTCTGAAGCGTAAAATAGCCAGCAGACAGAAACTAATCAAAAACATAAACACTCAGATGGGAATGTTGAACAATGAAATAAAAAGTACGCAACATTCCATAGGTGAATTGTGTAAGGAAATAGATGCTCTGAAAGAGAGTTACGCTCAGATGTTGCGTTATGCGCAAAGAAACAAAACGGCTACGGACAAGTTGTTGTTTATTTTTGCTGCAAAAGATTACAAGGAGGCTTACCAGAGATACGTTTTTTTCAGGCAATTCGGGGACATGCAGAAAAAGAAACTGCAACAGATAAAGGAAAAAACGGGAGAGTTGTACAAGAGAACCAATGAACTGGAGGTTAAGAAGATAAATCAGGAGTCTCTT
>DXGG01000041.1 GCA_019114015.1 Candidatus Onthomorpha intestinigallinarum
TCGGCATCCATCTCGAAAATATAACCGTACCCCCTCTGCAAGGCCCACTTGAATCCGTGTATGTAAGCGGTGCCGAGCCCCAGCTTGCCGCGTCTTTCCTCGATGAACAGCCTCGAAGAGAACTCCTCCATAAGTCCCTTGACTATATCCGCCGTACCGTCGGGCGAATTGTCCTCGACAATCAATATGTCAAATCTCTTGTCCAAAGAAAAAACATACCGTATTATCTTTTCTATGTTCTCCCTTTCGTTGTAGGTAGGGATTATCACCAAACTGTCCGACTGTTCCATCTGTCCGCTGTGTTTTATCAAAAAAAATCATCGTTTCAACCTGTAAAGCCTGTACCGTTTCGTCGGCAAATCCTCCGGAACGTACAAAGTGTCGAGACGCATGGCCTCAAAATCATTCCCGTCCTCCAACAACAGCCATTCATGCCCCATTTCCAGATGTGTCAGGCTTACCTTGCCGTATCTGTAATAATAACCGTACAGAGTGTACTCCCTGCGCATCGATACGGGTACGGAAACCACATCGCCTCTTCCGACCTTACGCAATATCACCTTCATGTCCTCTATTTTCGTTTCGTCCCTTCCCACTCTGCCAAAATTGAACACATTGGCCGCAATGCCCGAAACAAACAAAAACAATGAAAAGGCAAAAATAATATTTTTAGTTCTGTCGTTCCAAATTTCAAACATTTTTTTTACGGTCGGCAAAACCAAAACGGAAAACGCAATTGCACAGAACGGATACACCGTAAGGACATAAAAACCTCTTTGTTTCAGACTAAGCATTACGGGAACGACCCCGCACAAAGCCAAAAGCATGAAAACCGCACTCAAATCCAAAGGTTTACGAATCCTGATTCCATTTTTTTCTTTCCTGAAAAGATTTTTTTCTTTTCTGAACCCGTTTTTACGAAACTTGATTCCGCAAAGAGCAAACAGAATAAGAACGCAAACGGAAGGAATAAGCTGCGAGACGAACTTGTACATTATTGTGAAACGTGAGGAAACCGTGCGAACCTCAACACCGCTGAGAACGAGCGAGAAATAGTTTCGGAAATATGTCTGTGCGGAATCGGAAAGCGTAACCATAAGTGTGAACCAAAGCATGAAAAGAACCAGAACCCAAAGGGTGTCACAAAACATTTTCATGAATGTTTCCTCCCTACGTACGAGCCACATGCAAAAAGGAAAGGCCAGTGTATAAAGGCCGGTAAAGCCTTTGGTCATAAAAGACAGGAAAAGAGTGAGGGAAGACAAAAGGACAAAAAGCCATTTTCTTTTTCCCTCATGGGATTTCAGCATGAACAAAACGGTAAGAAGCACGAATATCATCATGGTGTTTTCCAGCATGTTGTTGGTTGCCGCCCACGAGATATCGGGAACAAGCACAAGGAAAAACAAGGGCAGAAAGGAATACTTCATTTCAAATCCGAGTTGTTTCCAAATCAGGACAAGAACCGATGCGGCAAGGACAACGCAGGAGAAAGAGCAGAGCTTTTCAACCCAAAAGGCATCGCCCAAAACCGCGAACCAAAGGGATTCGAGCCATATGGCAAGCGGAGGATGGGAATAGAAGCGTGTACTTATCGTATCGGTATAGGACAGATGCCAAAGCCGGGTCAAGTCCGAGGATAGGTTGTCGGCTATTGACGAATACCACAATCCGTCCAAAAACATGCCCTCGGTAAGCAGTCCGGGGCTGACAAGCAGCAAAAAAATGCCCGTTACGGCAAGGAAAAAGGCCGCATGTATTCTCTCGTACGGGAGCCTACGGTTTCTCATCCGTCATTTATCTTGAAATAAAACGGCTCAGTCCCCCCTCACTCGGATTATACATGGGATTTATCTCCGTTTTACCCTCGGGAGACAAAAGAATGAATGTTGGAAAGGCCACGACCTTGTAGTATTCCAGCAATTCGTAGTTGGAATCGAAGTGTACGAATTGCCATTTGTACTTGCTGCCGACCTTGGTGTTCTTCAGAAAATTGTACATTGCGTCAAGATTTCTGTCGCAGCTTATGGTAAGTATTTCACAATTGTTCCTGATGCTGTCGTAAAGGAAATTGATTACCTCCAGTTCTCTTTTAGAGCTTATGTCGTTCAGTTTTACGAAATTCAGGACAAGCGGCTTGTCAAGGTATCGGCTCAACGAAACGGTGTCGTCCGAAACGTCTCTAAGCTTGAAGTCCTTGAATTCACGGCCTGAGGAAGAAGTGCTTATCAGTTGCTCGATGACATTCTCCGCAATAAGCCTGTGGGTCTCGAACTTGGTCTGTCCTGCAAACCTTTCAAGCATCCTTATCACATCCGTACCGTTATAACCGCCGTCGTCATAAGCATCCTTCATGCCTTTTATGAATACAAGTTCACGGAATACCTCATTTCTCAACACACTGTCCTTTCCGAGTGCGTCGGACAGTCCCGCATAGTTGTTGGTCGTGAGCCAAAACTCCAGATCTCTCCGACTGATGTAATCGTTCCCCTTTGAGAAATAATGTCCGAACAGATTGTTGAAACAATCCATGTATCCTATGTTGTAATACTTTATAGGCCGGTTGTTGAACAACTCGTTTCTCAGCTTGTTTCTTCCTTTCAGTTTGAGGGCATACTCTATAGAACCCAACTCGTAACGGATGTAATCGCAGAAATAGCCGTTGGTGTCCTCGCCCTGCTCAAATCGTTGGACCAAAGCGTAAAGAGTATCCACGACTTTCCTGTCCCTGAAAACGAAAAGCTCCTTTCTGTGGTTCAGAATATAATCCGAAACAGCCATGTCAAAAGCGGCAATACAGTTGTTTATGTCCTCTTTCGGCAGATTCTCTATGGTAACTGGCAGAATATACCTGTAAACCAAGGTATTGACCGAATCGTAAAGGTCGTAATTGAAATCGCCTATACGCATTTTGTAAACCATTCCCGGTTTTGCCAGAAAACCGTACTCGTAAGAGTCAATCCTCAGCCCGATCCTGCTTACGCCATCCAAGGTGAAGGCAAAGGAAAACGTACTGTCGTCTTGGGCGACGGTGTAATCCTGCAAATGTTTCTCCAAAAGCGAAATGCCGTCCTCAACAAAGGAAAGCCTTATCTTCTTGCCTGAAATGCCGCTGCCCGTTCCTTCTATACTTACATTTTGAGCAAAAACAAAATCAGCGACAAACAATGTCACCAATACCAAAAGCAGTTTTTTCATCCGTGTATCTATTTTTTGTAAATATAGTCCTTCAATTTATCCTTTCCCCATATCTTCTGCATGGCCTCTATCGCATTTTCCGTCGTCATGGATTTTCGAGCCTCCAGATTCCTTTGTATAAACACGCAGTCGGACAACTGAGCCTTATCCATGGCAATATCTTCGGCCAAAGCATGACATGTAGGCGCTCCGCAGACACAACAATCCGTCTGAGGCAGACGGGACTCTATCTCCCTTATCTTCCCCAACTTCTGCAACGCAACCGAGATATTCTCGTCCAAAACCATCATAGACCTCGGCAAAATCCTGCCCACATTCATCCTTTCGAGCAGAAAGTCCTTTTCTTTTGAGATTTCCTTTTGTTTTTCCACCTCTCCGTTGCGTTCCCTTTCCGAAAGCTTACGCGCTCTCTGCATTATCCTCTCCCTTATTATGAATCTGTTGCCGCATGTCAGTATTCCACCCGGACAACCTTGGTCACAAGCTCTGAGTTCCCAAAAATCCACTCCCTCTATTTCATCATTCTCCACCTTCTCCAAAAATTCCGACACATTCCTTATTTCATCTATCGCATAGGATTTTTTGCACAAGGCCACTCTTTTCTCACCGTTTGTCAACGAAAGCATAAGACCGTCGGAAGTAACATCATTGGCGGCAACCCTTACTGGCATGGACTTGTCCCTCTGCTTCAACTCCTTGGATACCTTGTTGAAAAGAAAATCCATATTTATCACTCCGTTGACCAATGACTTGTTTTCTCCCACAGGAGTCTTGACAGCGGCTATCTTAGCCGCACAAGGGGTAATGTAGAATATGCCTATGTCTTCCTCTTTCACGCCTCTATCCATCAGACTCTTCCTTGCATACATGGCAGTAAAGTCAACAGGCGCCTTAATCGCAATAAGATTGTCAACCAACGAAGGGAACTTAACCTGTATCAGGCGAACAACCGCAGGACAAAAAGTAGATATCAAAGGTTTGTTGGCCTTGTGGGAAGCGGCATAAGAAGTCTTGGCACTGGAATAAACCGGCGCAGCCGCCTCTACCTCGAAAATATCGGTAAAGCCTATCTTCAACAATATGGTATAAACCAGTGACGCCTTGATATCCTCGGCAAACTGACCCAAAAAAACAGACGGCACCAAAATGACCCTTCTCTTGAAATCGTATATTCGTTCGAAATCATCCTGAGCAACATATATGGCACCGGAAGGACAAACCTTGTAGCACTCCCCGCAGTCTATACATCTGTTTTCATATATGGTAGCAACACCGTCCCTTACCCTTATGGCCTCGGTAGGACAATTCTTCATGCAATGCGAACAGCCTATGCATCTTTTCTGATCTATCTTTAACGCATGATAAAAATATGTTATCGACATTATATTACAATTACCCGTTATTAGAAATTAACCACCATCTTTATTTGAGTGCCCACACCAACTTCGGTCTTGATATCCAACAAATCAACATTGTTCTTTATGTTCGGCAATCCCATACCGGCACCAAAGCCCATCTCCCTAACCTTTTGGGAAGCCGTCGAATAGCCTACCTGCATGGCCAAATCCAAATCGGCAATGCCCGGTCCGGAATCCTTTATCATAACCTCTATCTTCTTATCGTCTATATCAACATAAATAGTCCCTCCGTTGGCATGTGCTATCGCATTGACCTCCGCCTCGTAAACCGCTATGACTACACGCTTTATCTTTTTGACATCTATATTCAACTGCTTGAGTATCTTCTTTATGGAACTGGAAGCCGCCCCCGCATTGGCAAAATCATTATCCAATATCGTATATTCAAAATGCATAACCGACAATCTTTACTAATAAACACTCTTTAAACCCGCCTGATAAAGTATTCCCGAAGTCTTGAAAAGAGAATACCTTGTCTGTAAAAGCACCATGTCCTCCTGCTCGGCCAAAGCCAACATGTCCTTGGTTATCTGTTTGTTCCTCGCAAAAAGAATGAACTGTATGTTGGCCATTTCGGCGGTGCGTATGGTCTGAATGTTGCACAAACCCGTTATCAACAATATTCCCTCCTGAGTCAAGGTCAAAACATCGCTCATCAAGTCCGATGCAAATCCGTAACTCACTTCTTCATCCTTGCGATCCTCCCCCAAAATGCAGGTGGCATCAAGCAATGCGGCTATCTCTCCTATTTTCATACAAAAAACAAATGATTTGAACCTTACAAATATACGATTTTATTTTTACTCCGCAACAATTAAATCGACAAAACTTCCTTTTCATGTAACCCTCAAAAGCAAAAACGACGTAAAAACAAAACCCAAAACACTAAAAACAGGTGGACAAAAAACAGTACAACACAAAAATAGGTCTGTATTTCGGCAGCTTCAATCCCATTCACAACGGACATCTCATATTGGCCGAACAGATACTGGAAAATACGGACTTAGACCAAATATGGTTCGTAGTAACACCGCAAAACCCGCTGAAAAAATCCTCATCCCTTCTGGACAACAGAACAAGGCTCGCACTTGTACGGACAGCTATCGCAGACAACTATCGTTTCAAGGCATGCGACATAGAGTTCTCCCTGCCCGTGCCATCATATACAATAAACACCCTGACGTACATTCAGGAAAAATATCCCGACAAAAGTTTCAGTCTGATAATCGGAGAAGACAACCTGAACACTTTCCACAAATGGAAAAACCATAGCGAAATACTAAAGAATTACAGAATACTCGTATATCCGAGAAACAAGTGTGAGAAATCCCAGTTGGCAAATCACCAAAACGTATTGATGATAAATGCCCCGGAAATAGAAATCAGTTCGTCGCTCATTCGCGAAAACATAAGAAAAAACAAATCCATACGTTATCTGTTGCCCGAAAGCGTTCGCACTGAAATAGAAAAAGGCAATTACTACAAGAATCAAACCTCAACCGATTCGGTTGCCAAACTGTAACAAAATAAAACAAGTATCGTAAAGCATAAAGTATTCGGTAAAAAAGACAATAGGAATAGATAATGAGACAATTAAAAATCACAAAACAGCTTACCAACAGGGAAATCACCTCATTGGACAAATATCTTCAAGAGATTGGAAGATTGGAAATGGTCTCTCCGGAGGAGGAAGTCAAACTTGCACAGAGAATAAAGGCGGGAGACCAGATAGCATTGGAGAAACTGACAAAAGCCAATCTTCGTTTCGTTGTTTCCGTTGCCAAGCAATATCAGAACCAGGGCATGAGTCTGCCCGACCTTATCAACGAAGGGAACCTCGGATTGATAAAGGCAGCCCAGAGATTCGACGAAACAAGAGGATTCAAGTTCATTTCATACGCTGTTTGGTGGATAAGACAGTCCATATTGCAGGCATTGGCCGAACAGTCCCGCATTGTCAGACTGCCTTTGAACAAGATAGGCTCACTGAACAAGATAAGCAAGACATACACACGCCTCGAGCAGGAATTCGAACGCACTCCCAACCCCGAAGAAGTGGCAAACGAACTGGACATTCCAGCTGCCGAGGTAAGGGAAAGCCTCAGACACTCGGGCAAACACCTTTCCATGGACGCGCCTCTGCCTTCGGACGAAGAAAACACAATGTACGACTTCATGAAAAACGAAGACGGTCAGACACCGGAGTCAGAGCTTATGTACGAAAGCCTAAAGATGGAAATAAACCGTGCAATCGCAACACTTACGCCTAAAGAAGGCGACATATTGAAAATGTTCTTCGGTCTGGAAGGCTATCCTCCAATGACGCTTGACGAAATAGGCGAGAAATTCGACCTCACAAGGGAAAGGGTACGCCAAATCAAGGAAAAAGCCATAAGAAGGCTTAAACACACCTCAAGAAGTCATATATTGCAATCATATTTGGGTTAGAAACTTTTTCATTCGGTTTTTGTTTTCCTTAGTGACAGGGTTCGGGATATTCATTCAAAACCCTGTCATTTTTATTGCGGAATCACCAAACAAAGAAACGGAAAAATGGATTCAGAAAAGAAAAAAATGAATTCTGAATCCGTTTTTTTCTTTTCAGAATCAGATAAAAGGGAATGAAAACAAAAAGGGAGCGCATGCCTTAAACAGAACTACGCTCCCTTAAAGTGGTCCCACATGGGCTCGAACCATGGACCCCCTGATTATGAGTCAGGTGCTCTAACCAACTGAGCTATGGGACCTTTTCAGCAGTCACCCCCTGAAAACGTGTGCAAAGATAGACCTTTCTTTGAAACTGACAAAAAAAACAATCATTTTTTTTAGCGACCGACTATTACTTTTTTCGTAATCACTTGAGAATTACTTTGCAACCTCAAAAAATAAATTCCGCTTTCAATTCCGCTCAAATCCATTTCCCTTATCGTCCGACCTTTTTCGTTTGCAAAGCTCAGAATCATTTTTCCGTCTGCGGAGTACAAAGAAAGGGTGCAACCGTCTTCAAAATACGGCAAACGGCAATGCAGCATGCCTGAGACCGGATTGGGATATGCCTCGAAGGAATCCTTGGCAGCAAACGAAGCGGTCTCATTCAGGGATACCTCTACGTAATTGTTGTTAACCGAAGTCTCATAGACGAGTGCCAAAGCCAACTTGGTTATCTCCTTCATGTAGTCGAAGTCCAGCGTCTCCACAATATCCCTTTCGGTATGGTAGTGCGGCGTGAATTCATGTTCGCTCAAGAAAACGGCTCTGACACTGTAACAGTTGAAAATATAGGAATCGGACGCATTGTTGTTTTCGTATGTCTCCACCGGCCGAAGAGAGGTGTACAATCCGCAATAATCGACCGCCATTCGGGTCAGTTCTTCGCTTCCGTCATATTTTATGACATTTACCTTGCGCTCTTGCGGATTCAGTTCCGTATTGTAGCCTACCATGTCAAGATTTATAATCCCTCCTATGAATTCCTGCCATTGCGGATTGGCTATCTTGGTTATCCTGTCATTGCTTCCCTTCAATCCCTGCTCTTCGGCCGCGAAGAAATCCACAACCAAAGTCTTCACAGGTCGGACTGCATTGTCGGAAAAGATTCTTGCTATCTCCAAAACGGCAGCAACACCGCTGGCATTGTCATCCGCTCCGGGAGCAACAAAGAAATAATCCTCGAAACCCTCCTTAAACGACACGGCATCGTAATGCGCGCTCAAATGAATCGTGGTATCCGCAGTCCACATTCCCTCTTTTTTGCCGACGACATTGTACAGCCATCCGCTGTTCATTATTCCAGAGGAATAAGGATACTCCATCTCCAAATAAAACGAGTCCAAAACCACGTCGAAACCGTATGATTCCAGTCTCGACTTCAAATATTCGGCTATGTCTTTCCTGTTTTCATTGAACGCATATCTGGAACCGAAGCCTTCCAATGCCTGTACATTCGCTCTCAAGCTGTCCGCATCGATTTGCGAACAAAGCGAAACGATTTCGTCCTGTTGCGCCTCCGCCCTGAAACAGAAAAAGAAAAGACCAAGCAGGACTATAAGAAACCTTTTCATAAAACCTCTATTTTCAATATCGTTTCCGTTTCCGGATTTATCTTGTATCTGTCGTCTATTCTACGGCCTACGACCCATACTATTTTGTCTCCGCTGCACAAAAGCCACTGGTTTTCCTTGTCTATGAGAGAATATTTGTTCGAAGTAAAAAAATCGCTCAGTTTTTTCTCCTTCTTCATACCGAAAGGCATGAAACTGTCGCCTTTTCTCCATTTTCTCAAAATCAAGGGGAAATGCAAACGCCCCGCATCCAGCATGGCAACATTCCTGTCTTTGGATATGCTGACGAACTTCAAATCCTTAAGCAAATCGATCTGCATTTTAACCGGATAAGACATGGAGGTCTGATTCTCGTAAATCATATACTCTTCCGCTTCGTCCGTTTTATTGACAGGACAGATTATAAGGCATTCCCTGTCTTTTACCAGACGGAAATCCCTTGCAAAGAACTGTTTACCGGAACTTTCATCCAAAGAGTTCGCAATGTCGTTTATGTTGGTTTCATTGAAACCGTATTCGGAAAGTATTTCGTAAAGGAATATCCTGAGCGGATTCAAACGCTTCAGTTTCTCTATGCTTATCCTCAAAATCATGCCGTCTTTTTCCAACAAAGACGTCTTGACCCTCTCAACCACTTCACGGAACACTACCTCGGTATCACGCAGACGCTCAATGTCCTTTCTTATTACGTTGTCAAAATTTGGGGAGAGTTCCTTTAGCAAGGGGATGAGCTGGAGTCTTATCCTGTTGCGCATGAACTTGGTCTGACTGTTTGTGGAATCCTCAACGAAACTAATGTCATTCCGTTTGGCATAATCCGCAATTCTTTCTCTTGTCGCAAAAAGAAGCGGACGCACTGTGCGGTTTGTCTTGGGCAATATGCCGTGCAGTCCCGCAATGCCTGTCCCTCTTATGAGGTTTATGAAAAAGGTCTCGGTGGAATCATCGGAATGATGTGCCGTGGCCAAACGGTCGAAACCGTACTCGTCCATAAGTTTGTCGAACCAGTTGTAGCGTAATTCCCTGGCAGCCATTTCAAGGGATATTCCCTTTTGCTTCATGTATGAGTCGGTGTCAAATTCGGTGACAAACAACTCAATATTGTTCTTTTCGGCCCACTCTCTGACGAATTTCTCATCCCTGTTACTTTCTTCACCTCTTAGATGGAAATTGCAGTGAGCCAACGAGAAGGTAAAGCCCGAGCGTTTCATCAAATCGGATAAAACAACAGAGTCCACGCCTCCGCTAATGGCAACAAGGACTCTGTTGTTTCTGTCGAAAAGATTGTATTCCGCGATAAAAGATTCAAAATCCTTTAACATCAAAACTTACTCTTTCAATCCTATAACTTGTTCAAAATGAAATTGGTCATCAACGTATAAAGATGCAATCTGGTATTTCCTCCGTAAATTCCGTGATTCTTGTTCGGATATGAAAACTGCTCGAACTGTTTGTTTGCCGCAACAAGTGCAGTAACCAAATCCATCGTATTCTGATAATGAACGTTGTCATCGGCCGTGCCGTGTATCAGAAGATAATTTCCTTTCAGTTTTTCCACGTGATTTATGGGAGAGTTGAGATCGTATCCCTGAGGGTTTTCTTCAGGAGTCCGCATAAATCTTTCCGTGTATATGTTGTCGTAATAACGCCACGTGGTAACAGGTGCAACCGCTATCGCGCTCTTGAAATAATCGGCTCCTTTGGTGATGCACAATGTCGACATGTAACCTCCATAGCTCCATCCGAATATTCCGATTCTGTCCTTGTCTATAAAATCCAGTGAACCGAAATATTTCGCGGCCTCTATCTGATCTTCGGTTTCCAGTTTTCCAAGCTCCATGTAGGTACATTTCTTGAACTTCTCTCCCCTCATTCCGGTACCCCTGCCGTCCACACACGCAACAACATAACCTTTTTGCGCCAACATCCTGAACCACATGTAATCATAAGAACGACTCTGCGAGTTTAGGACTTCCTGACTGCCCGGTCCGCCGTAAACATAGAAAAGTAACGGATATTTCTTTCCCTGTTCCATTTTGGCAGGCTTTATGATCCAATAGTTCAACTCTACGCCCTGTTCCGTCTTGAACTTGCCGAATTCTTTTCTTTCGCTGCCGTACTTCGACAAAGTCTCCTTCAACTCATGATTATCCTCCAATACAACCAAGGTTTTGCCCTTATTGTCATTCACAGTGTAGATTGTAGGAGTATCCGTATCTGAAAAAGAGCAGATGTAATACTTTCCGTTGGCAGAGAAATCGGCAGTGTATGTTCCGGGAACTCCAGAGAGTTTTCTTACCTGTTTTTTTCTATCAACAACCAAAAGTTCCCTGTTGTAGGCTTCAGATTGCGCTGCTGTAAAATAAATTTTTCCGTCCTTGTCGTCAATAAAACATATACTTTCCACGTCATACCGACCTGTGGTCAATGGTTCTATTTCCCTCGAATAGATATTTATCTTGTACAGATTGGCATATCCGTCTCTCTCGCTTTTAATCACAAAATTTTTTCCGTCCTTCAAGAAATCCACATTCTCAACCTGCTCTATGTAATATTCATTTCTTTCCTCATAAACTTTATTGGGACGATAATCGTCACAATCAGCTACGAACAGTTCATAAACATTCTGATGACGGTTCAACTTGTGTATGAACACCTCATTGTTCAATGTCCATTGAAGGCGAGGAAGATATATGTCCTTGTCGGCTCCCATGTCTATATGTGAAGTCCTGCCGTTTTCAACTTCATAAACGAATATCTCTACAACGGAATTGGCCTCTCCAGCCTTTGGATACTTGTACTTGTATTCGCGAGGATACAATTCACCGTAAATAGTCATGCCGTATTCTTTCACATTGCTCTCGTCAAACCTGTAAAACGCTATGCGTTTCGAGTCAGGACTCCAGAAAAAGCCCTTTGTAATGCCGAATTCTTCCTCATAAACCCAATCCGTTGTTCCGTTTATTATTTCGTTTGTCTTTCCGTCATTTGTCACGGCTGTTTCCCGCATGTCATCCAAAGATTTTATGTAAAGATTGTTGTCTCTTACGTAAGCGACCCTTTTTCCGTCAGGAGAAAATTCTGCAAGACGTACCTTGTTGTCACATAGAGCATTCAGCTGCTTGGTCTTCAAATCATATACATAGTAATCTGCCAAATATGAATGTCTGTATATCATATAAGGGTTGGCAGCCAGAAGTATTTTCTGTTCATCTGCAGAGAACTGGTAGTCAAAAACAAACGTCCTTTCCGTAGAAAACTGCAACCCGTTGAAGTTCAATATTTCTTCAATCTTCTTTCCGCTTGCATATTCATACTTGTCGATTGATTCGTAAGTCAAAACGCAGTAATGTTCCCCGTCCTTCATGGAACGAATCTCGTTAATACTCTTGCCCGTAAACGTTCCCTTTTCCCAAATGTCGGAAAGGGTTATCTGTTGGGCAAACAACCCGCAGGTCAACAGCAGTGCCGCCGCGTACATACATATTTTCTTCATAACCTAATGCTTAAATTTATTTCTTATTCGACAACATTGTCTATTATAATGTCCTTGTACTTCAACAAAGGGTCTATGTTCTTACTCTGAGGAGGGTAAAGAAAATCCAAAACCCATTGATCGATTTCATTACTGTTTCTATACTTGTTCAAAGCCAGGCGATGAACGTATTCCGTCATGTATTTACCCCATTTGGTGTCCTCATGAGCACGATAATACGTCTGCAAAGCTTCCTTGTATTCAGGTTTTATAACGTCCTTGTCGTCATATACCGGTGTGTTTTCCAAACCCTTGGTCACTGACATGCAGAGATATTCTATTTCTCTTGTAACCAAATCCTCTCTTATGAAATCTGGATTCTTTACCAAAAACTCGTCACGCCACGCAATTCTTTTGAACACCTCCGACAACGGAATGTTCAACCTTGCATGCCAATATGGCGGTATGTCATATTCGCTTATCCACAATCCCCTGTAATATCTGTATTCTTCCGTAAGATAATCCTTGAGCCTTTCATACAGAAACCCCGGTATTACCTCTATCGCATAGGACGTATCTTCAAAAGACATTATCCTGTATCCGTATCTTTCGTATTCGTCACGGAACTTTTTCATGTCTCCCATAAGGGAACTCAACACATTTATATCCTTGTGAACCAGTGCCCTTATTTCCTCCTCTGAAAAGGTCTTGTGCAAGGTTACCGTTTTGTCCTCGCAACTGTACTCATGATAAAAATACAATATCTGATAGGCCCAATCCGCATTTTCCTTGTCCTGTGCAAATTCCTGCTCGAACAACTTGCACGCATCGTCAATCACATCCCTCTCGCTGAAAGGCAAAGCACTCAGCTTGTAAGCAAATCTGGTCAATTTCTCATCATCCATGTTCTGAGTGTTCTGTGCATGCAAACAAAACGTCATGAAAAACAAAAGAACACACAACACAAAACTTCCTTTTCTCATCTGTATCAAATATATACCATAAAACGAAATTCCATGCGAAACCGAATCTCCACAGATTCCGCACCAATTGCAAAGATATGAAAAAAAACATTAGAAAATTCCCTTCCTGCAACTTTTTGCAAACACATAACGATTTTGTAATCAAAAGGCTCGTTTGGGCGATAAGAAAAAAAAATGTACCTTTGCAAGCCAAATATTCGTGTATGAAAACAGTAAGAATTGCGAAGGTACTCGAAATAATTTCATATATAGGTTTATTGGTCATTGTGGTCTGTTATTTTTTCGCAGACTTCAGAAGGGCGGATTATCTTGCCTTTTCACTGCTCGGAATCTGCATTCTGAGGATGATTGCGGCAAATCTTAAAGCCTCCTTTTATGAAAAGGAATACAGACAGTTCAAGGATGACAACGAGTTTCTTCAAAGAAGAGTGGATGAACTCTCGAAAGACAAGGACGAATCAACAAAGTGATAATTTCTATATAAAATTTAAAAGTTTATGGCAACAACTGCGGATATTAAGAATGGATTGTGCATAGAATTAAACAACGATTTGTTCACCGTTGTGGAATTCCTGCATGTTAAACCGGGCAAAGGAAGTGCTTTTGTAAGGACAAAACTCAAGAGTTTCAAAACTGGAAGAACACTGGAACATACTTTCCCTTCCGGATGCAAGATAGAGACATGCAGAGTCGAGCGTCGACCATATACATTCCTGTACAAGGACGATACCGGTTACAACTTCATGCATACAGAAACCTATGAACAGATAAACCTTGAGGAAAAACTGATAAACGCTCCACAATTGCTTAAGGAAGGTCAAAATGTGGAGATAGTCGTTCACGCGGATACCGAAACGCCTTTGTCATGCGAACTGCCCCCTTTTGTAGAGATGACGGTGACATACACGGAGCCGGGCGTAAAAGGAAATACGGCGACCAATGCAATGAAGGATGCTACGGTGGAAACGGGAGCGAAAGTTAGAATACCTTTGTTCATAGAAACAGGAGAGAGAATAAAAGTCGATACCAGAACATTCGAATATGTTGAAAGGGTAAAATAGTTTTCTTGAAACTTGATTTGGGTAAAATAGAATCAAGATTCAGAAAAATGAATCTTGATTCTATTTTTTTGTAATTTGAAAAGAATGAATACGGAAAAGGGAATCGCTTAAACGATTCCCTTTTCCGTATTTCAAAAACG
>DXGG01000042.1 GCA_019114015.1 Candidatus Onthomorpha intestinigallinarum
GTTCTATATTATAATTGTACACTCTTTGAAAAATGAACTGCAAAGTTCGCACTTTTTCTTCATTCGACAAAATTTTTTCTCCTTTTTTCTTTTCCGAAAAAAAGCGGCAGACAACAAAGACGAATTGTCTGCCGCTCATATCCAGAAAAAAATTACCTTGCGAATTTGAATTTCCTGCCCAAATAAACAGCCTGATCTCCCAAAGCCTCCTCTATTCTGAGCAACTGGTTGTATTTGCATATCCTGTCCGTTCTCGAAGCCGAGCCGGTCTTTATCTGGCCAGTGTTCAAGGCAACGGCCAAATCGGCTATGGTCGTATCTTCTGTTTCTCCCGAACGATGACTCATCACTGCCGTATATCCGTTTCTGTATGCCATGTTTACCGCATTTATGGTTTCGGTTAACGAACCTATCTGGTTAACCTTGACCAATATGGAATTGGCAACGTCTCTCTCTATTCCCATTGCAAGACGGGAAGGATTGGTAACGAACAAGTCATCTCCGACCAACTGTATCTTCTGTCCCAACTCTCCGGTCAACATCTTCCATCCGTCCCAGTCATCCTCGGCCATGGCATCCTCTATCGAAATTATAGGATATTTGTCAACCCATTGCTTCCAATAGGAAACCATCTCCGCAGAAGTCAGTTTGTCTCCCGTCGATTTATGCAAGTGATACACTTTTTCCTCAGGCAGATAATATTCGCTCGAAGCAGGATCCAACGCTATGTATATGTCCTCTCCCGCTTTGTAACCGGCTTTTTCTATTGCCGTAAGTATAACCTCTATCGCCTGCTCGTTTGAACCCAAATTTGGAGCGAAGCCGCCCTCGTCTCCGACATTGGTCGAATATCCCTTTGACTTTAGAACAGCCTTAAGGTTGTGGAACACTTCGGCTCCCATTTGCAAAGCCTGCGAAAAAGTCTCGGCTCCTACCGGCATAACCATGAACTCCTGGAAGTCTATGCTGTTGTCGGCATGCGAACCCCCGTTCAGAATGTTCATCATAGGTATGGGCAAAGTGTTGGCATTGACTCCGCCCACATATCTGTAAAGTTCCTGTCCTGTTTCCATGGCTGCCGCCTTGGCACAGGCCAATGAAACGCCAAGAATCGCATTGGCACCTATCTTGCCTTTGTTTTCCGTACCGTCTATCTCTATCATGCGGGCATCGATTGCAGACTGGTCGCTGACCTGCATGCCTCTCAGTTCTTCGGACAAGACAGTGTTGACGTTCTTCACCGCCTGCTGAACACCCTTGCCCATATAATAAGACTTGTCCCCGTCTCTCAATTCGCAGGCTTCATGAACGCCTGTGGATGCTCCCGAAGGAACTGCCGCCCTTCCAAATGCACCCGCATCGGTATAAACCTCCACTTCAACCGTCGGGTTACCTCTTGAATCGAGGATTTGTCTTGAATGAATTCCAATAATCTGAGACATTTTCTTCTCCTTTCTTAAATTTATAACCTTTATAATCCACCTGCAAAAATAAGGTTTTTCATAATTTCATATTGTAATGTCGGTGTGAAAAAATCAAAATATCATTTCTCCTCATCGTAAAGGAATCTGTAATATTGCAGTCCCGTCTTTTCATCCACTCCTTTTTCGACCCTCGAACGGGAACCGTGTATGTATATGGTGAAGTTTCTGTCCAGCTTCAGGACGCTCTTGAACACCCTCTGACCTTTTCGCATGGCCTGCTCCGAAAGAATGAAGTTATCCGAAAGGTCAACGTCATATTCCTGCCGGTATCTGTCCCGGTATTCCCTGAAAGAATCCTGCAATTCTGGCACTTCCATAACCTCGCGGTTGAAACGCTCAAGGTCGAACTGCTTGCTCTCCTTAAGATAATTTGCAGTCTTGTTCAGCAGTTCTGCCTGGTCCGCCTTGTCCATTTCATACTCCGAAGGCAGATAGTCTGATACAAAGGACTTGCATACGTTTATGGTATGCTCCGTATTGTAGAATGAATCGGGCCTTTGTCTGAGCGAAAGAAAATCGTCCATCCAGAAGGCAGCCTCCCCTCCGCGTCCGGACATGTCGGCAACGGTGGCTATATAGCCCTTCTCCGCTTCCTTGTCGTATATTATGCAGCCCTTGTCGAGTCGGTTTATGTTTATGCCCAGCTCACTCTCTATTTCAAAACCGTCCCCCGAAGGAAAGACCTTTAAATACGTTTCCTTGTTCTCGGATTTGAATATGCCCAAGGCCCGCACCACCTCGCCTTCGGCGAAACATCTCTGCAAAAGGGTTATGTACAACTCTCCCGACTTTATGTTCGGATGCTCCGAAACCTCATACAGATATTTGGCAATGTTGACACTTTGTTCGTAAAGTTCGTCGGGATTGTCGAAAACAGCCTTGACGCAACCGTAAACGAAATTGTTCTCCGGTGCAATCTCATTGAACAGACGGTAAGTCTGGTTTGACTTGAAATGCGTTGTGAAATATTTCAGCAGGACATTGCTTATGTCTCCGTGCAGTGCAAACGGAGCCGGCGACAACTTCAACGGCTCGTTGTTCAGTTTGTTTCCGACTCTGTGCAATACCATTTTTTCTATGACGGCATCCTCACATGTAACCATATCTTATCAAAATAAACCGTTGCAAAGATAAAAAGAAACCTTGGAATCATGAAGGTGTAATCCCTTTCGGACATGCCCGAAAATGAATTCAGAAGACAAAAAATCCTTTTCTGAAAAGAAAAAATGAATTCAGAAAAGAAAAAAGTGAATTCAGAAAAGAAAAAACGCAAATGCAAGTTTTTTTTGCATATCTTTGCATGACTAAGAGATCTCTCGGGTGGTAATTCGCGAGACCTTTAAAGAGAGGTAGTGAAAAAAAACAATAATAC
>DXGG01000043.1 GCA_019114015.1 Candidatus Onthomorpha intestinigallinarum
ATGTGGTCTGCATGGTAGTGGTGCCGAGAGAGCCGTAATGGCCGTTATGAACAGGAATAAACAAACAGAATAACAATAAAAACGGACAATCATGTTGGGAATGTTGGAAGCGGTATATTGGACGAGCGTATACCAGAAAGCAAAACAAGGAGACGAGGAAGCCATTCAGACGCTAGAGGCGGAAAACGGCGTAAGGAAAAAGAACGGCGAGAAGACAATAGAGGAAGAGCTGATGGAGATAATAAAGGCGGCAAAGGCAAAAGGGTAAGGTAATTCTTACAGTCAGCAAACCCAAAACCGACCTTCGGGCCAAACCTTTGGAATCTTTCCTGTAATAAGTGGGCGATGAATAATATTTGTCATTCATCGTCCCCTTATTAAATATATTTCACCATGTATACATATTTTTTCATATCTTTGTTCCAAGTTATCATTTATAAATAAAAACACGTAAATAATACTTGGCTTATGGAAAATTTTTCAGAATTCAAACATTTGTATTCAATGTCAAAGACATTGAGATTCTCACTGAAACCTGTGGGAAAAACATTGGAGAATATAACGCAAAGCGGTATTCTCAATGAGGATGAACAACGTGCCGACAGTTACAAGAAAGTGAAAAAGATGATTGACGAATATCATCGCGCACTGATTGAAGAGGTATTGTCGGAGCTGACTCTGAAGTCAGACAGCACAGGAAAGAAAGACTCTCTTGAGGAATATCTTTTCCTTTACACAATAAAAAACAAGAACAAAAAGCAGAAAGAGGATTTTGAATCAATACAAAAAAATCTTCGCGGACAGATAGTATCGGCTTTTACAGAAAATGAAAAATACAAACGCGTATTCAGTGCTAAACTGATAAAGGAAGACCTGCCGCAATTTGTAAAGGATGAGGGTAAAAAATCTCTCATAAATGAATTCAGCAATTTCACGACTTTTTTCAAGGGATTCAATGAAAACCGGAAAAACATGTATTCGGACAAAGCGCAGACAACGGCCATCGCATACAGGCTGATTCATGACAATCTGCCGAAATTCACCGACAACATAGACATTTTCGCAAAGGTCATGACAACTGAGGTCAGGAATTGCATGCCACAACTGTACGGAGAAATGAAAGAATATCTTAACGTAGAAAGCATTGAGGAGGTTTTCTCACTGTATAATTACGACAAAGTACTGACCCAATCTCAAATAGAGGTTTACAACGCCCTGATAGGAGGACGTACGGACGAAAATGGAACAAAAACAAAAGGGTTGAACGAGTACATAAACGAATACAACCAGAAGCAGAGAGAAAAGACGAATCGTCTTCCTAAACTGAAACCGCTTTTCAAACAGATATTGAGTGACCGTGTCGCGGTATCATGGCTGCCGGAGGAATTCAAGACGGACAATGAAGTCTTGCAGGCGATAAAAAGCTGTATAGACTCCATGGATCAAAGTGTTACGGGTCGCGACAACTCGTTGAAAAGAATGCTCTCATCGCTGAAAGAATACAATACTGATGGCATTTATCTCAGCAACGATTTGCAACTTACCGAGATAGCACAGAAAACAACGGGGTCGTGGGCAACAATCAAAAAAGCTCTGGAGGAGGAATTCACAAAAGACAACCCGCAAAAAAAGCAGGAAACGGAAGATAAATACCAGGAAAGAAAAAGAAAGTATGCCGAAAGTCAGGACAGTCTGTCCATAAAGCGGATAAACGCTCTGATAAAGCCATACTCCGACAAGAGCATAGAGGACTATTTCATCGGCATGGGGGCTGTAAAAACCGAGGCAAGACAGGAACCTGACCTGTTCGAGCAGATAGACGAAGCTTATGAGGAAGCCCGCAAGCTGTTTGAGAATGAATATCCCAAAGAAAAGCATTTGTCGCAGGACAAGGACGCAACGGAAAAGATAAAAACGCTGCTTGACCTTATAAACAGATTAAAACACTTCATAAAACCACTACTCGGAAACGGAGACGAGGCAGGCAAGGACGAGCGTTTCTACGGAGAGTTCCTTACGCTTTGGGATATATTGGACAGCGTGACACCTCTTTACAACAAGGTCCGAAACTATATGACCAAGAAGCCTTATTCCACCGAAAAGTTCAAACTGACATTCGAAAACTCCACCTTAATGGACGGATGGGACGTAAACAAGGAAACCGACAATACGGCAGTAATCATGCGCAAGGACGGCAATTACTATCTCGGCATAATGAACAAACGCCACAACAAAGTATTCGCGGGCAAGAAATATGACACGGAGGGAAAGGAATGTTACGAAAAAATGGCATACAAGCTGCTGCCTGGACCTAACAAGATGTTACCCAAAGTATTTCTCCCAAAATCGGACATGGACAGATTCAACCCAAGTAAAGAACTGAGTGATAAATATAAACGTAAGAGAGAAAACAATTACAATTTCAACATAGACGACTGCCACGCCCTTATAGACTTCTTCAAGAGTTCCATAGAGAAACATGAGGACTGGAGAAAGTTCAACTTCCAATTTTCTCAAACAGATACATATACTGATATGAGCGGTTTTTACCGTGAGGTGGAACAACAAGGGTATAAAATCACTTTTCAGAACATCCCCGTATCCTACATAGACAGTCTGGTGAATGAGGGTAAACTTTATCTGTTCCAGATTTACAACAAGGACTTTTCACCTTGCAGCAAGGGCAAGCCGAACCTTCACACCCTGTACTGGAAAATGCTTTTCGATGAAGAAAACCTTAAGGATGTGGTATACAAACTCAACGGTGAGGCAGAAATGTTCTACCGCAAGCACAGCATAAACATCAATAAACCGACGCATCCCGCAAACAAACCGATAAAAAACAAAAACGCCAACAACGACAAAAAGGAAAGCGTATTTTCATACGACCTGATAAAAGACAAAAGATATACCGTTGACACGTTTCTGTTCCATGTACCGATAACCATGAATTTCAAAAGTCCGGACCTTAAAAGCATAAACGAAAGGGCAAACGGCTACATAAGAAGAAACGATAAAAACATAAACGTCATAGGCATAGACAGAGGAGAACGTCATCTGTTGTACATAAGCGTCATAGATGGCAAGGGCGATATAATGGAACAGTTCTCACTTAACACAATAGGCAATACGGACTATCACGGATTGCTCGACGCACGTGAGAATGAAATGCTTAATGCGCGCAAGAACTGGAAGACCATCGAGGGAATAAAGGACCTGAAAGAGGGTTATCTCAGTCAGGCCGTACACAAGATAGTGGAATTGATGATTAAACATAACGCAATCATCGTCATGGAAGATCTTAACATGGGATTCAAGCGCAACCGTCAGAAAATAGAAAAGCAGGTATATCAGAAATTTGAAAAAATGCTTATCGACAAACTGAACTATGTTGTGGACAAACAGAAAGATGCAAAGGAAACAGGCGGATTGCTCAACGCCTACCAATTGGCAAACAAATTCGATACTTTCCAAATGTTGGGCAAACAATCGGGCTTTCTGTTTTACGTGCCTGCATGGAACACCAGCAACATAGATCCTGTGACGGGATTCGTCAATCTGTTCACATCATCCGATTTGGAATACAAAAGCGTCGAAAAATCACAAGAGTTCTTCGGTAAGTTCGACCGCATAAGTTACAACAAGGACAAAGACTTTTTTGAATTCACCATTGACTATTCGGCATTCGAAAAGACAAAAGGAAAGGCTGAGGAT
>DXGG01000044.1 GCA_019114015.1 Candidatus Onthomorpha intestinigallinarum
CCATTTCGGCCTTTACCGAACTAAACGGATGTTCATGTAAAATAATTGTTGGATTGATGCGTTATGAATAGAAAAAGTGTTATGAAAAAGATAGAATTACCGCAATTGCCGTATGCAATGGATGCATTGCAACCTTTCATATCGAAACAAACGATAGAATTTCATTACGGAAAGCATCATCAGACCTATGTGGACAATTTGAACAAACTGGTGGAGGGAACGGAATTTGAGAACTCCTCTCTGGAAGAGATGATAAGGCGTTCCAACGGAGGAATATTCAACAATGCGGCCCAGGTGTGGAATCACACCTTTTATTGGGAATCGCTCACACCTGCTTCCGCCGGCGTGCCTCAGGGTGTTCTTGCAGCCGAAATTGACAGACAGTTCGGCAGTTTTGAGGATTTCAGACAGAAATTCACGCAGGCGGCCTTGACCCTTTTCGGCAGCGGTTGGGTATGGCTTGCAAAGGATGACAAAGGAACTCTTGAGATATTGCAGACATCCAATGCAGACAATCCATTGAGGACGGGCAGGATTCCTTTGCTCACATGCGATGTGTGGGAGCATGCCTATTATCTTGACAAGCAAAACCGTCGTGCCGCATACGTGGAGGATTTCTGGAAGATAGTCGATTGGAACAGGGTTTCCTTGAGGATGGAAGGCGGAAGATAGGTTCAGTCATCGGTTTGATTGACAAAGAGGAAAGATATTTGTGTTTCATGGTTTTACGGCTTTTGTGCTACGTCTTGTACACGGAAGCCGTTTTTGTTTTTTCGTGTGTGATGTAATCGGGATTTTTGTTTGTCATAGGGTTTTATTTTAGTTCTTCAAATGCTTTATCAATCCAATTTTTTGCCATACCTTTGCACCTTATAAACAGGAAGTAATAATTAGGAACAATTTATAATTTAAGGCAATGGCGAAAGAAAAGAAATTTTTGACATGCGATGGTAATCAGGCTTGTGCGCATGTGGCCTACATGTTCAGTGAGGTTGCTGCGATTTATCCTATTACCCCTTCATCACCAATGGCGGAATATGTTGATGAATGGTCCGCAAATGGACGTAAGAATATTTTTGGAGAAACCGTCAAGTTGATAGAGATGCAGTCCGAGGCCGGAGCAGCGGGAGCATTGCACGGTTCATTACAGGCGGGAGCGTTGTCGACAACCTTTACCGCATCACAGGGATTGTTGTTAATGATTCCGAACATGTACAAGATAGCAGGCGAATTGTTGCCAGGAGTGTTGCATGTTACGGCTCGTACGATTGCGGCACAGGCTTTGTCCATTTTCGGAGATCATTCCGATGTTTATGCCTGCCGTCAGACGGGTTTTGCAATGCTTTCTTCGGCTTCCGTTCAGCAGGCCATGGACTTGGCAGGCGTTGCGCATCTTTCCGCTATAAAGTCAAGAGTGCCTTTCTTGCATTTCTTCGACGGATTCCGTACTTCCCACGAAATACAGAAGATTGAGGCGCTTGAAACGGAGGATATGGCGGCATTGATAGACAGGGAGGCCTTGAAGAGATACAGAGACAATGCCTTGAATCCCGAACATCCGGTAACAAGAGGTACGGCGCAGAATCCCGATGTGTTCTTCCAGGCAAGGGAAGCATCGAACTCATATTATGATGCCGTTCCCGACATAGTTGCGGATTATATGGAAAAGATATCCGCGTTGACATCAAGAGAATACAAGCCGTTCAACTATTACGGTGCTGCCGATGCCGAGAACATAATAGTTGCGATGGGCAGTGTTTCCGATACAATCAAGGAAGTAATAGACTATCTTGCAAACAAGGGGGAAAAGCTCGGATTGATAACGGTACATTTGTACAGGCCTTTTTCCAAGAAGTATTTCTTTGCGGCAATGCCTAAGACGCGCAAGAGAATATGTGTTCTGGACCGTACGAAAGAGGCAGGAGCAAGCGGAGATCCTTTGTATTTGGATGTGGTTGAAGCGTTTGCTTCATGTTCATGCAAGGACAAGCCTTTGATAATAGGCGGAAGATACGGTCTGTCTTCAAAGGATACTACGCCTGCACAGATACTTTCGGTTGTTGAGAACCTGAAGTCTTCCGAGCCTAAGAATCAGTTTACGGTAGGTATAGTTGATGACCTTACTCACCGTTCCTTGCCTATGCTTGAGGAAGTCTCCATGGCTACGGAAGGAACGTTCGAGGCCAAGTTCTACGGATTGGGTGCGGACGGTACGGTCGGCGCAAACAAGAACTCCATAAAGATAATAGGAGATAACACCAACAAATATTGTCAGGCTTATTTCTCGTACGACAGCAAGAAGTCAGGCGGATTTACTTGTTCACACTTGCGTTTCGGTGACAATGTGATACGTTCTCCTTATTTGGTTACGACTCCGGATTTTGTTGCATGTCATGTTTTCAACTACATGAACATGTACGAGGTTCTTAAGGGAATAAAACCTAACGGAACGTTCCTGTTGAATTCCATGTTTGACGCGGAGGAGACGGTAAAAAGACTGCCTGCAAAGGTAAAGAAGGAATTGGCGGAAAAGAACATAAGCTTTTATATCATTAACGCTACCAGAATAGCCGAGGAGATAGGTCTTGGAAACAGGACCAACACCATATTGCAGTCGGCTTTCTTCAAGATTTCAGGAGTGATTCCTTACGATTTGGCTGTGACAGCCATGAAAAAAGCCATAGACAAGTCTTACGGCAAAAAGGGAGAGAATGTTGTCAAGATGAACTATGCCGCAGTTGACAAGGGCGGAGAGGTTATAAAGGTGGAGGTCAAAAAGGAATGGGCCGAAGCTTGTGCCTGCGGATGTTCGGCGGACAATAAGGCCGACAGACCTGAGTTCATAAGAAACATCGTCGATGTAATCAATGCTCAGGAAGGAGATTCTTTGCCTGTGTCCGCGTTTAAGGACATGGCGGACGGAACGTTCCAGGCAGGAACATCTCAATATGAGAAGAGAGGAATTGCTTCCCATGTTCCGCAATGGCATTCCGAAAACTGTATACAATGCAACAAATGTTCTTTGGTTTGTCCTCATGCGGCTATACGTCCGTTCGTGTTTACAAAGGATGAACTTGCCAAAGTGGGAGAGATAACCACGATAAAGGCGATAGGCAAGGAGTTTGAAGGAATGCAGTTCCGTGTACAGATATCTCCTTTGGATTGTACGGGTTGCGGCAACTGTGTTGACGTATGTCCTGCAAAGACCAAGGCTCTTACGATGGAGTCCTTGATATCGCAGATGTCCGAGGCGGAGACTTGGGACAAGGTAACGAAGAATGTAAGCTACAAGTCCGATTTGGTTGACATATCGAAGAATGTGAAGAATTCTCAGTTCGCACAGCCGTTGTTTGAATTTTCGGGAGCTTGTGCAGGTTGTGGCGAAACTCCTTATATCAAACTGATTACGCAATTGTTCGGTGAAAGGATGATGGTTGCCAATGCTACGGGATGTTCTTCCATTTATGGAGGTTCTTGTCCTTCCATGCCTTACACTGCGAATGCCAAGGGCAGAGGTCCTGCATGGGCCAATTCCTTGTTTGAGGACAATGCGGAGTTCGGTCTTGGTATGGCAACGGCTACGCGAAAGATGAGAGACAGGGTTGAGGATTTGATGCGCAAAGGCTTGCAATGCACTTGTTGTACCGATGAACAGAAAGCGTTGTATCAGTTGTGGATAGACAACAGGGAGAATGCCGAGATTACCCAAAAGGTATATGATGCGTTGGTGCCTACCTTGTCCGAATGCGGTTGTGACATATGCAAGGCTCTTGAAGAAAACAAGCAGTACATAGTCAAGAAATCGCAATGGATATTCGGTGGCGACGGCTGGGGTTATGACATAGGTTATGGCGGATTGGATCATGTGATAGCTTCAGGTGAGGATGTCAACATATTGGTTGTGGATACAGAGGTTTATTCCAATACCGGCGGACAGGCTTCGAAGGCTACGCCTGTGGGTGCAATAGCCAAGTTCGCAGCTTCCGGAAAGAGAATACGCAAGAAAGACCTTGGTATGATAGCAACAACATACGGTTATGTTTATGTGGCTCAGGTTTCAATCGGAGCCGATCCTGCACAATACCTTAAGGTTTTGAAGGAAGCGGAAGCATACCATGGTCCTTCCTTAATCATAGCTTATGCGCCTTGTATCAACCATGGTATAAAGATAGGCATGGGCAAGACTCAGGAAGAGGGAAGACGTGCCGTAGAATGCGGTTATTGGCATTTGTGGAGATACAATCCTGAACTCGCGGCCAAAGGAGAAAATCCTTTCTCTTTGGATTCCAAGGAACCTGATTGGTCAAAATTCCAGGCATTCATAGATGGAGAGGTACGTTACAATTCATTGAAGAAAGCATTTCCGGAAGAAGCTGAGGAATTGTTTGCGGCTGCCGAAGAGAATGCAAAATGGAGATACGATTCATACAAGCGTATGGCGTCAATGAACTGGAACAGGTAAGATAAGATATCCGATAGAATATTTTAACGAATGATTATACGGAGTTTGCGAAAGCAGACTCCGTATAATTTTAATATACAAGTTAATATGCAAGTAGAGAATGATATTTTTATCTTTCTTTGGTTTGGCACGAAAAAGAAAAATATTACCTTTGCCGGTTTTTAGAAAATATAGTTATCAATTAAAATTTATGCCTTATGAAACGATTCTTATTATTTGCAATGGCGATGGCCTTTGCAATACAGTTGTCGGCTCAGGAAGAGACGACGTATGCTGTAGGGGAATATGGCACTGGTACGTCTTATAGTGTACCTGCCAATAATTATTTCTGCTATAGTTATACCCAAAGTATTTACCCTCTTGATTCGTTGCAACCGGGATTGATTATGGCGATAAGTTATAAATACGCCCATACTGCACCGGTTACAATCAATCCTACGACGATATATATGGCGGAGGTTGCTCGCAGTTCATTCGGCAGTACGAACGATTATGAGCCTTTGAACAATCTTACGGAAGTATTCAGCGGTACGGTTACTTTCTCTCAAGGATGGGTAAGAATAGATTTGGATGAACCTTTCAATTATACGGGAGAAGGCAATCTTTTGGTAGCATATCTTAATGGAAAGGGAAGTTATGAAGATCAGTCTTATGTATTCAATACTTTTCCCATAACATCTGCAAGCATTGATTTTTATGCAGATGAACCTCCTATTTCTCCATCTCAACCTTCCGGCTCAAGGAATGTCAATAATTTTGTTCCAAATACAAAATTTCATATGTTGCCGGAAGGTTCTCAGTTTTGTTTTCGTCCTTTAAACGTAACAGTTTCCGACATATCTTCCACAAGTGCGGAAATTACATGGAGTGCCAACGCAAATACATTAGCCTCGGAATATGGAGTATCCTATAAGGAGGAAGGTACAGAACAGTGGATTGAGTTAAGTGCAGTTTCGGGTACAAGTGTGAATTTAACTGATTTGGCTCCTTATACCAGATATGAGGTGAAGGTTTGGTCGGTATGTCCTGATGGTAATAGTGAAGAAGTTATTCGTAGTTTTTGTACGTATCCGGATGAGAGCATGATACAAACTATTCCTCACTATGAAGATTTTGACAATTTTGAAGAAGAGTTGGTATGGGATATACATAATGGTATGGGAATGAATCAGTGGTATTGTGGTACTGTCGTTAACAATACGATGACGGAAGACGGAGTTTTGACAGAAAGCGGCAGAGCCATGTATATAAGCAATGATGATGGAATGACGAATAGTTTTCTGAATACGTCGTCTTCTATATCGTATTTTTCCACATTTATAGAGTTTGGGGAAAATGACAATGGCTTTAATTTGAATTTTGACAGAAAGCAAAAAGGAGATAATTATAATTTTGATTACTTGAGAATTTATTTGGTTGATGTTGATGAGGAATTGTCAAGTACGAGATTGCCGGATGATGAATATGCGATAACGGATAAGTTGGTTTCGACGAATAATATATGGGTTAAGGAGTATGTTCTCATACCGGGCAGTTATTCCAATACCACAAAAAAAATAGTGTTTGCATGGAGTAATGATGCTTATGATGGAGATAATCCTCCTGCGGCAATAGACAACATAGCCATTACGAATCTGTATTGTGATTTTGTTACCGATGTTACTGTTGAGCCGCAGGATGAAGGGGACTTTGTAAGTGTTGAGGTAAATGTTACGGATGCCAATGAAAACACAACGGAATATATTGTCGAATATAAATTGGAAACAGAGAACAGCTGGACATATTATTCCTCTATAGATAATCCTATCAGTGTTCCTGATTTACTTCATGGCAGCAGATATGATTTGAGAGTTCTTGCTGTATGCGACGGAACGGATACATCTTTTGTATCCGATATCATTTCGTTCAATACGCCGTGTGCACCGATAATAAATTTGCCTTATACAATGAGTTTTGAGGATACGTTCCAAGGGGCTGACGGAATTATTGGTAATGAAATAATGCCTCTTTGTTGGTATAATATTAACGGAGGTTATCCTTATGTACAATGGTCATCATCTGCAAATTCTTATCCTGCTTATTATTATGACGGAGTACAGTCTTTATATTTCTCAGGTTATGAATATGATGGTAATTTTGTATTTTCAGATTGGGTGATATCACCGATTTTTGAACTTACTGGAAATGAAAGGATAAATTTTAAGGCTAAAGCAATAACGTCCAATAATTCTCCTGTTGTAAAAGTTTATGCCAGGGATGTGTCGGAAGGAGATATAACATCAATGGCAGATACGGCTACTTTTACATTGATAGATGAGATACCTCTTATCGTGTCAAGCGATTTTGAAGATTATGAAATAGGCCTTACTGCTTATACCGGAAATACTCGTTTTGCTTTGGTCGTAGATAAAGCTTCGTCAAGTTTCTTTATAGATTCATTGACTGTAAGTGCTTTGTCCGATTGTCCTAATGTCTATTTGCTTGATGCTTATCCTGCTTCGACTACAAGCGTAGCTGTTGATTTTGGCACTTCCAATGGTAATGGCAGCGGTTGGATTTTGGCATACGGACAGGCTGCTACGATGGAAGATTTTGATCCAGATATGGCAAGCTCTACAATAGATATATCCTCATCTGAGGATGTCCCTTACATATTAGAAGGACTTAATACGGGAGAGACATATTATTTTGCAGTTAAACAAAATTGTGACGGAGGAATGTTTTCAGCACCTGTTTCAGTTACATTACCTAATAATACTACACCTTTGCCTTATGAACAGGATTTTGAGAATGTGGAAAATATTTCAGAATGGACGTTTGTTTCATCTGCAAATAATGGATGGGCTGTCGGTTCTGCTGTTAACAATACTACAGGTGGATCAAATTCTCTGTATGTTTCCAATGATTATGGAGAAACGAATGCTTATACTTCTCCTTCCATGTATGAGGGAGAATATGTGTATGCTACAATGAATGTGGAGTTTGGAGAAGGTACCGGTTTTGCATTGTCGTATGATTGGAAAGCAGGAGGCAGTTATGAAAATTACATGAATGTTTATTTAATACCTATCGATCTGGAACTTTTCAATACTTCAGCACCTGTTTCTTCTTATAAAATAAATTCGGATACACAATATGGAGAAATGTCATGGACACGAGACACTATAGTGTTGGACGGAAGTTATGCCAATAAGGTGATGAAATTGGTGTTTATGTGGAAGAGTTATGGCAGTTGGGATGGTACTACATACAATCCTCCGGCTGCGGTTGATAATATCAGTTTGACAACACGCGGCTGCGTTGAAGTTACAAATCTGACTTTAACCTCGGAAGATATGGGAGAGAGTGCCAACATGACCGTTTCATTTACAAATCCTAATGATGTGGGTACCTATACCATAGAGTATAAGCAGGCTGATGATTCGGAATGGATTACAATATCAGACTTAACAGAAAATACATATGTGATAGAAGATTTGCTTTATGGAACTGAATATGATGTAAAGGTTATGACCATTTGTTCCGAAGAATCTTATTCAAATTATGTTGAATCAAGTGCTTATACGTTTTGTTCAAGTTTGGAGACTCCGTGGTCTGAAACATTTGTATCCGATGTTACCATCAGCCCTTGTTGGAGTAAAGCCAAAGGATTGTTGCCGAATGGAACAATACAAAGTTCTTCTTTGACATCTGTTACAGGTTATTGGAATCATTCCACAAGTATTGTGGGCGGAATCAGTGATGGTAGAATGAGATTGAACTTATATGGAATAGATAATAATTATTGGCTTATCACTCCATCAATAGATTTGGGAGACGGATCCACTACATACCAAATAACAGCAGATGTTATGTTGACATCTTTCTCAGGGGTGGACAATGATCCTATTCCAGCTCCGGATGACAGATTTGCAATATTGGTTTCTACGGATAATGGATCTACATGGTCTTCTGCAAATGCTCTTATATACGCCGATAACGATGAAGATACGGAACATAATTTCTCTGTTTTCGGTCGTACCCCTACAAGAGCGGTATTTAAGTTGGTGGATGCAAATGATGATCCGATAACAGGAATTGTTAAATTCGCATTTTATGGAGAGAGTACGCAAAATAACGGTGGTGACAATTATCTATACATAGACAATATAGAGGTTAGCGAGTGGTCTGAATGTCAAAGCCCTTATGGATTGACAGTAAGTAATTTGACATATAATTCGGCTTCATTGGCATTTGTAGAACCGGGTAACGCTACGGAATGGGAATATGTTTTGGTCGAAGAAGGAGAAGATATTGAAATGGCCGATGCAGTTACGGCATTCACCAATCCTATAGAATTGACGGATCTTGAGGGAAATACTACTTATACGGTAAAGGTAAGGAGTGTTTGTTCGGAGGATGTTACATCTTCTTTCTCTCAATCGTTTAGTTTTACAACCAAATGTGCTCCTATGACGGAATTTCCTTGGACTGAAAGTTTTGAAAGCATAACCGCTGATAATGAGTTGCCCGCATGTATGGAAGCAACTAATTTGGGAGATAAGGTTACAACATATTTTACTGCTCCGATAGATTATAATCGACAGGCAAGAACGGGAAGCAAGTTTGCGTCTTTCGCATATAGCAGTGATGATTACATATTCACTCCTACATTTGAGCTTACGGGAGGCGGAGAATATACTTTCTCATTTTGGTATATAACTGACGGTTTATCGGGATGGACAACACTTGAAGCCAAGTTGTGCAGCGGACAAACTGAATCGGATATCCTATCGACCATAGGTACATCCGTAACCTCTCCAGCAAATGAGACATACCAACAATACGTTGCAACATTTACTCCGGAAGAAGACGGCGTGTACAGTATAGCCATTCATTGCGTTGCAACAGGTTTTCCTTGGTATCTATCAATAGATGACCTGTCATTGACAGAAGGTGGAGAGGTTGTAGAACCTGAGCCATGTGTCGAGCCAACCAGCCTTACAGTTGCGAACGTAACCGAGACGACAGCCGAGTTGACATGGACTGCAGGCGGCAGCGAGAGTTCATGGCAGGTAAGATTGGGAGAGGACGGAGAGGCTGTTGACGTTACTGCAACAAGCCACACCTTCACCGAATTGACGGCAGGCACGCAATACACGGCCTATGTAAGGGCCAACTG
>DXGG01000045.1 GCA_019114015.1 Candidatus Onthomorpha intestinigallinarum
ATATCGTGTGCAAAACTAATAAAAAAAACTATGATTGCAAAGAAAAATTTATTTTTGATATTGTTGGTTGGGGTTTTTGCTTTTTCGTGTTCGAAGCGTACGACCAACAGTGAAACGACAAACAACAAAAAAATGGAAACGGAAAAAGCCAAACCGACAATGGTTGTGATAAGCACCGATTTTGGTGAGATGAAAGCGGTTTTATATGACCAGACGCCCTTACACAAAGAGAACTTCGTCAAATTTGTAAAAGAGGGTTATTATGACAGCACTTTGTTTCACAGGGTTATAGAATCGTTTATGATACAAGGGGGAGACCCCGACTCTAAACATGCGAAGGCGGGACAGATGTTGGGTAACGGAGGACCGGATTATACGATTCCGGCAGAATTTCGGCAGGAGCTCATACACAAAAAGGGAGCCATTGCGGCGGCTCGTACGGCCGACCAGATAAACCCAAGGAAAGAGTCTTCCGGAAGTCAGTTCTACATAGTGCAGGGAAAGAAATATACCATGAATGAACTGAGTGTTTTGTCCAATCGTATGGGAAAACAGTTCAATCAACTGCAAAAGGAAGCCTATACCAATGAAGGGGGGGTTCCGTTTTTGGATTACGAATACACTGTCTTCGGACAGGTTATCGAGGGTTTGGACGTAATAGACAGGATTGCCGCTGTGGCAACGGATAGTTACGACAGACCTGAACAGGATGTGAGAATGACCATAAGACTTGTCAACGAATAAGGACATAATCATCGGAGATTTGTATGAAACAAAGAATCAAACAGGCAATAGAAAACCTCAAGCAACTCACTGCAAGCAATCTTGAGGAATTGGAGCAGTTAAGAATTCAGTATTTGGGCAAAAAAGGGCTGCTAAACGAACTTTTCGCTCAGTTCAAGAACGTTCCAAACGAGGAGAAAAAAGAAATGGGAACTCTGTTGAACGAACTGAAGACCTCCATACAGACCAAAATAGAATCAATCAAGGATTCATTGGAACAGAAAAACGAACAACAGATACAAATTGATGATTTGACAAAACCTTCCTATCTGCAAACAACAGGTTCCAGGCATCCCATATCATTGGTTCGTAACGAAATAGTGGAAATCTTCTCAAGAATAGGATACAGCGTGGAAGAAGGTCCGGAAATAGAAGACGACTGGCACGTATTCTCCGCATTGAACTTTCCTCCCGAACATCCGGCAAGAGACATGCAGGATACGTTCTTCGTGGAAGAAAGAACGGATGGAAACAATATCCTTTTACGTACCCACACTTCTTCGGTTCAGGTGAGGACAATGGAAAAACAACAGCCTCCGATAAGAATAATTGCTCCCGGAAGAGTGTTCAGAAACGAGACAATATCCGCAAGAGCTCACTGCATCTTCCATCAGGTCGAAGGACTCTACATAGACAAAAACGTTTCCTTCGTGGACTTGAAACAAAGCCTGCTTTACTTCGCAAGGGAAATGTTCGGCAAAGACACAAGGATACGTTTGAGACCATCCTATTTCCCTTTCACCGAACCGAGCGCCGAAATGGACATATCATGTAACCTTTGCAACGGAAAGGGTTGCAATGTGTGCAAAGGAACTGGATGGTTGGAAATAATGGGATGCGGAATGGTGGACCCGAACGTTTTGGAAGCCTCGAACATAGACAGCAAGGTATATTCCGGATTCGCTTTCGGCATGGGAGTAGAAAGAATCGCCATGCTGAAATACGGCATAAACGACCTCAGACTGTACTTTGAAAACGACGTAAGGTTCTTGAACCAGTTCAAATCCATTATCTGACAGATTTTTCAAACTTATCAACGGAAGGGATTGTCACAATACCCTTCCCTTTATCGTTTATGGGCAGAATAAGTATAAACAACATGTCTTTCTACGCCTTTCACGGATGCTTTGCCGAAGAAAGCGTAATAGGAACCAATTTCAGAGTGGACTGCGAATTCGAATGCGACACCTCCGCAGCCGAACAAAGCGACAACATTCAGGATACGATAAGTTATCTCGATGTTTATCAGGTGATAAAACAACAGATGGAAATCCCTTCACATCTTCTGGAACACGTGTCAAGACGTATAATGACGGCAGTATTCGAAAACTTCCCGTCGGTATCGTACTGCAAGGTAAAGGTGTACAAACTGAATCCTCCGCTCGGAGGAAAGATGGACAGCGTCAGCGTTTGTCTGGAGTCCGAACGGCCTTAGGACGGGCAAAAAACTCTATCCATATCACCCAAAGCGCGAACAAAACAACATACATCAAGGGACGCGTGACCCAATCGTGAACATACTGGAAGTTCTCGGGTTCGCGGCTGAACAAGTCCGTAAGATAATAAATGCGGTATATGTTGGCCATCATCAGGACGATGCTTCCGCATACGAAATAAAGCAAGCGTTTGTACAGCTTGTTGGGACAAAGCAGCATGACGAGCAGAAACTGCATCAACTGCTTTATTCCCGAACAGTCGTGTATGACATCCATCCTGGCATAGTATTCCTTGACACCCAAATCATTCAACCTGTAAAACAGGAAACTCGTATCGAGGCTGTCAAATTGCGAATCGGAAAAATGAAGCATCAGAAAACGGGAACACTTGTATGTAATGTCGGTGAAAAAGTCGAAAACCTCCGTGGTAAACGGCCCGAAAAGCCACTGATTCATGTTTGTGTGCCAATAAAGGAAATGAAACACAAGAGTGGATACCCCGAACAAAAAAGCATCCTTCAATATCATTCTGTTCTTTTCATTCTTCCAAAACCGCCTTAACTGCTCCTTGTAATTCATATTCAAAACTTATGAAACCGTAATTTGATTACAATTTTCCGAAACTTGATTTCATTTTCTCGGAATCAAATTCCATTTTCCCAAAACAAAGTTTCAGATTTGCCTATGCATAAAGATGTTCTATCAAAGTCTTGCTTCCCAAAAGCAATAGTATTATTCCTCCCAACACAAGCGCAAAACGGGGCTTTACGAACCGTATTCGCTCTCCCATCTTCACGCCCAGAAGGGAAAAGGCGAAAGTAAATACGAATATGGCGAGAACCGCAAAAACCTGTTCCGCAACATCCCATTTCAATCCGAAACCTATACCTATCACAAAGGCGTCTATGGACGTTGCAAGCGACAAAAGCAGTATAACCTTTGTACTCGAAACGTCGAAAACCTTTTCCCTCAATGAGAATTTCCTGCCGTCGATTATCATCTTCACGCCCATTACGGACAAAAGAAGAAATGCGATCCAATGGTCGGCACTTTGCATGAACGACTTGAAAACATCGCCGAGCAAGGCTCCCAACAATGGAAGCAATGCCTGAAAGAAAGCAAAACTGAACGCCAGAAACAAGGTTCTGTATCTGCTCATCGTTTTCTGCAATCCGCATGTTATGGAGACGGTAAACGAATCCATCGACAATGCGACAGACAAAAAAACGACCTCTATGATAAATGATACGTCAAACATTTGAAATCATTTTTGTTATGTGTACAAACTGCTCCACCGAAAGCTGTTCGGCCCGTTTGGATGACAGGTTCTCTTCTATAATTGCCGTATCTGCCATTATCGGCTTAAGGGAGCTTCTAATCATCTTGCGCCTTTGATTGAAGGCTGTTTTCACCACTCTGACGAAAAGGTCTTCATCGCAGTCCAAGGCTCGGACGCCGTTTCTCACAAGGCGGATGACGGCCGACTTTACCTTTGGGGGCGGAGCGAAAACATGCTCGTCCACCGTGAAAAGATATTCCGCATCGTAGAAAGCCGAAAGCAAAACCGACAAAATGCCGTAAGTCCTGCTTCCGCTTTGGGAACAGACCCTTTCGGCAACCTCCTTTTGGAACATTCCCACAAGTTGTATTACCTTGTTCCTGTTTTCAAACAGTCTGAAAAGAATCTGATTTGATATATTGTAAGGGAAATTGCCCATAATTGCGAACGGACTGTCGAAAAGGGTATCAAGGTTCATCTTAAGGAAATCCTCCGAAATTAAGTCCTTGCCAAGAATCGGGTAATGCTCACGTAAATAATCCACGCTCTCCCTGTCTATCTCCACCACTTTAAGCCGTTGAACCGAAGGGTTGTCCAACAGATACCTTGTAAGAACGCCCATACCCGGTCCTATTTCCAGCACACTTGTTTTTTCCGTCAAAGAGAATGCGATTTTTCTTGCAATCGTTTCATCTTTGAGGAAATGCTGTCCGAGAGTTTTCTTTGCCCTTACCTTATCCATCTATTATACAAAAAAAGGAAGCGCATCGCTGCTTCCTTTTTAGATTAATCATGAAAAAGAATATTATTCACCCAATTCGGCACGTTGGAATGCCGTTATTGTCAAATCCTTGTCAACGCTCTTCAAATGAGCCTCGACAGTTACCTTTGCCTCTCTGGTGTATTCCTGACTCAAAAGAGTGCTTTCCTTGAAGAACTTGCTCAGTTTACCTTCGGCGATTCTCTCAACCATGTT
>DXGG01000046.1 GCA_019114015.1 Candidatus Onthomorpha intestinigallinarum
GGTTTTGGGTATGTTGGACAAGAATGCGGAATACTATTTGTCCAAAGCGGATATTCCGAGAGGGCTGGATGTTTCGGTGTTAGCCGAAAAGGCTGGAAATGCCGGATTGTCGTTTAGAACATTTGCTACTGTAAGGCAGGCTCTCGTACAGGCGCAAAAGGATGCGGATGAGGGTGATTTGGTTTTTGTCGGAGGCTCGACATATACAGTGGCCGAGGTTATCTGATTACTTATCTTCCGATTCCGAGTGTTCCTGCTCCTTTATTATGAAGATGTCTTCATCCTCGGCTTTCATTATGTATTTTTCCCTTCCGAATTTTTCAGCAGTTTCGAGAGATTTTTCCAATTCAAGGAAATGCAGACTGTCCGATTCTATTTCCTTTTTCAGAAATTCTTTCTGATTTTCCAATTCTTTCAGTTGTTTCTTTATTTTGAAATTGTACACTATGTTGTTATTAGGCGAAAATATCATAAGCCCTATGAATATCACAATGGTTATGAAATATTTGTTGCTGATTACTTTAAAAAATCTGCTTTGCCTGAAAGAAGAAATATCCATTGCTATATTATCTTTTTATCGTATAAATCAATCAGCGTTTCTCCGTTTGTCAACCAGTATGTGTTCAGACCTACTTTTTTTGCACCTTCCAGATGCTGCGGACTGTCGTCGATGAAAAGAGTTTCTTCGGCCGATATGCCGGCATCATGCAATATATACTCAAACGCTTCTTTGTTAGGCTTGCGCAGATGTATCTCGTTTGAAAAATAAGCCTTGTTGAATACGCAATTGAAAAGGTCGAAGCCCAACTGGCGTTCAAAATCCTTTTTCAAAAATTCTATGTGCAGTTCATTCGTGTTTGAGAACAAAAACAGTTTGTACTTTAACTTCAATACGCCAAGCAACTGTATCACATCTTTTGGAAGATCCAATATCATGGAAAACCATGCCTTGTCTATCTGTTCGTCGCTTAAAGGCAATCCGGTCAAATCCCGCACTCCTTTGCGGAAGTCTTCGCAACTGCATTTGCCCTCTTCAAACCTGTCGATTATCTCCACCTGGGCCGCCTGCGTATATACCTTGTCGAAATCCTTTACTCCGTATGATTTGAATGTGTCTATGACTTTGTTGTAGTCCACATTCAATATCACACCTCCCATGTCCAATAACAAATTCTTTATCATCTTTCCGCCGTTTAATTATCCGTTTGCTTGCGATAATGGTTCCATCCCTGAGCCTTCAGTTCTATTGTCGTGTTTTGAGGCGTCACCAGCTGACATCCCGATGATGCATCCGTTATATGACCGATTATGTGAATGTTCGCTTCATCCTTTATCTTGTCATAGTCTTTCTGGTCTATTGTAAACAGAAGTTCGTAATCCTCTCCTCCGTTCAACGCCCCCGTATCCGCAAGTATCTTGAATTCTTCAAACGTATTGGATGTCTTTATGTCTATAGGTATCCTGTCTATGTAGATTTCACAGCCCGTTTCGGAGTTCCTGCATATATGAAGGGCTTCGGAGGCAAGACCGTCCGAAATGTCTATCATCGAGGTGGGAATTATGTCTTTGCTTCTGAAAAACCGTATGATGTCCTTACGCGCTTCAGGTTTCAGTTGTCTCGATATTACATATTCATAGTCCGTCAGTTGAGGTTGGACTTTGGGATTGGCCATAAAGGCGGCCTTTTCCCTTTGCAGAACCAGCAATCCGGCATAAGCCCCTCCGAGATCGCCGCTGAGGCAAATCAAGTCGTGCACCTTGGCTCCGTTTCTGTAAACCACCCTGTCCTTGTCCGCCTCTCCGATTACGGTTATGGATATGAACATCCCTCCGGCCGAACTGGTGGTGTCCCCTCCCACAAGATCAACTCCGTATCTGTCGCAGGCAAGATAAATACCCGAATAAAGCTCTTCCAATGCCTCCACCGAATAACGGTTGCTTACCGAAAGGGATACGGTTATCTGCTTGGGCTCTCCGTTCATTGCATATATGTCCGAAAAGTTTGTCACGCAGGCTTTGTAACCGAGGTGTTTCAAGGGCGTGTAAACCATGTCGAAATGCACTCCTTCGGCAAGCGCGTCGGTGGAAACAAGGACAATCTTGTCCCTGTATTCCAGACATGCGGCATCATCGCCTATCGAAAAGAGCGTGCTGCTGTTTTTTGCCTTTCTGTATTCTTTGGGATTGAGTCTGTCTATCAATCCGAATTCGCCTAAGCTTTCCAGTTCAGTTCTTTGACTCATGTTACGTGTGACTTATTCGGGGCAAAGATACAAAATACGTCGTTATTTCAGGTAAACGGCATGCAATAAAAAGAAAGCGGGCAATTCGGTCGGAAAGGCCCGCTTCAAGAAGGAACAATCTTGTAATAAAAATGGCTTATAAATCTTCGACTGCAAAAATATATCCGTTCAACGCTCCGTACAATACCCAAAAGTGAGTATTTTTATTTCCGGATTCTTCAAAGAATACTGCGCATTGTTATCTTTGCAAAAAAAATGCAGGATGGATAAATGTACAAAGGACGACAGACTGTACGATGCTATATGTGACGACTACCGTTTGTTGAATGTGATTTCTCGTTTCGGGATGCACCTGGGTTTTGGCGAAAAGACAATAGAGGAGGTATGCTGTGACAGAGGCATAGATTGCGATACTTTTCTGGCCGTGGTCAATCTTACAAAGTCAGGGTCCGCTCCCCAATGGCAGCAACCAAGACTTTCCCTGAGGGCATTGGGAGATTATTTGCAGAGTTCCCATACTTATTTCTTGAATTTTCTTTTGCCTTCCATACGAAGAAAATTGGTTGAAGCCTTGGGAAGTCTGACCAATAACGATATGGCTTTCCTGATAATAAAATTCTATGATGAGTTCTGTCTTGAGGTGCGCACTCACATGGAAAGGGAAAACAAGGAGGTGTTCCCTTATGTCGATGCACTGATGCAGGGAAAGAAAATAAGGCCGGTGACGATAGAGATATCCCTTATGCACAGAAGTCCCATTGAAAAAAAACTTTCGGAGTTGAAAAACATTATGATAAAATATTACGACGGCAATGCGAATGACAATCTGTTGAATTCCATACTGTACGATATTTTTTTGTTCGAGGAGGATCTTGTCTGCCATTGCATGGTTGAGACACAATTGTTTTTAGGTGAGATAAAACGACTGGAAAGAGAGCATAAGGACAATGATTTTGTAGAAGTGCGGAAAAAGGAAGAGAATACGGACTTGTTGAGCGAAAGAGAGAAGGATGTGATAAGGTGTGTGGTCAAGGGAATGACAAACAAGGAGGTTGCCGACAAGCTTTTCATTTCAATCAATACGGTTACCACTCACAGGAGAAACATAGCGAGAAAACTGGATATACATTCCACTTCCGCTTTGACGATATATGCCATAGCCAACAAACTTCTGGACATGGAGGAAATAAAGGGGGAGTAGAATATGTCTTGATTCGATTCGTGCGAGTCTGATTCCGTTTGTTAGGAATTTGATTCCAAGAAATTCTTTTCAGAATCCGTTTTTTTCTTTTCAGAAAAGATTTTCACGGAATTTGAAAAGGAAATTATTCATTCGAAGAAGTATTCCGACGAGTTAATCGTACGTCTGTATTTTCTCTTGTCAAAGTCCGTTTCGACCAAGAACCGTTTTGTCGGACGGGTTCACATAAGACATTATCCGTTCGTATCGTTTAAAGAAGACAGGAAATCGAGTGTTTCAACAACAAATCTCTCACTGTCGCGAACCAATGGCGACTCTATGCCTCCATGTCCTGCACCTTCGAAAACGGATATTTTTCCGACGGTGCCCGCAGGCAGAGAATTGATTATTCGTTCGGACATCCACAACGGAGTTCTATTGTCTTCGGAACCGACTATCAAAAAGACAGGCTTTTTAAAATACGGTGCGATGCAAGCAGGCATCTGTTCACAAGGAAAATCGTCCGGCACCAACAGATTCTCCTTTTTCTTGCCAAGCACCTTCATCAGTTGAGGTATTGCTTCTTCAAAACAGGAAGCCATTCCTATCGCAAATATTCCTGCAACGTATTCGCTCCTATGGGCCGTAATCATGCTCAAATACCCTCCGGTGGACCATCCGAAAAGATAAATACGTTTTTTATCTACCTCACTTTGTTCCATGACAGTGTTTATTACGGCCTCATAGTCAGCCAACATCTCAGTATAGCACAAATAGTTTTCATTCATGGGAAAATCGCTGCTTTCTCCAAAACCTCTCCAGTCGAAAGTTACGACATTATAGCCGTTTGCCGTATAGATTTTGGCCAAAAATATTTGCTGATAGGACATATTGCCTGCGTCTCCATTGCAGATAACAATCGTTGGTCTGCTTTCCTCGGAGAGTGTTTTGTAAGGAAGCATCCTCTCCGACTTCGCTTTTTCATCCGGCATGTCTTGAGCAGGGAAAAACCACGTCTTTATCTTGTAGCCGTCCTCTGTAAGAACGGGCAGTTCCTTGTATATGAGGCCTTCGTTCTGTGGCAGTCTTATGTATTTTTTGTCGGGTTTGATTGCGAGGGACATTGTCGTTGCCGCAATCAGACCTGACAAAATAAGAAGTTTTCTCAACATGATATATCGGGATTAGCAATGTTCATGAAAGCTTTACGCCTATAAGATGCATGAATTCCTCTCTTGTTTCCTTGCTCTTTAGGAAAGCGCCCGTAAAATCGGATGTGGTTGTAAGTGAGTTCTGTTTTTGAACGCCTCTCATGCTCATACACAAATGTCTTGCCTCTATTACAACGGCCACGCCCAAAGGATTCAGGGTCTTGTGTATGCATTCCTTTATCTGTTGTGTCATTCTTTCCTGCACCTGCAGCCGTCTGGCAAAACAGTCCACAACTCTCGGTATCTTGCTCAATCCTACAATCTTGCCATTCGGTATATATGCCACATGAGCCTTGCCAACCATCGGCACCATGTGATGTTCACACAAAGAATATATCTCTATGTCTTTTACCAGAACCATCTGGCGGTAATCTTCCTTGAATACTGCCGAACGCAATATGGCCTCGGGGTCGGAATCGTAGCCTTGAGTAAAAAACTGCATGGCTTTGGCTACCCTGACAGGTGTGGCCAACAATCCTTCCCTTTCCGTATCTTCTCCTAATAATCTGATAATTTGTTTATAGTGATATGCCAATTGCTCCAATGTTTTTGGATTATATCTTTCGAGTTTTTCATATCCGCAACCGGCAGTATTGTTCTTATCATACATTGAATTCGACATCTTTCCGCAAAATTTTCCTGCAAAATTATAAAAAATAGAGATACCTTCTTCAAGAAAGGTATCTCTATTTGGTTTTCAGCGAATTGTCTTTTTTGTCGTTATCTGTTTATCGCAATCTTTTTTGATGTGATTCCGTCATTGGACATTATCTTTACAAAATATGCACCGCTGTTCAACGAAGACGTATTGATTTCTATCAAGTTGTTGCCTGTTGTAAGGTTTATATCGCCCAATCTTATCACTTCTCTTCCCAACATGTCCACAACTGATATGTTCGCTGTTGAACTCTGAGCCATTGATATTTCCAGGTTCAATTTGTCGTTTGCAGGATTAGGATAAGCCAATGTCTGTATTATCGCTCCTTCAGCTTCCTGCAATGCAACCAAAGTTGTAACCTGAATGTCTATACCCTTATAATCCTTATACGTTCCGCCGCTACCATATATTATTCTGTTGTTTGAGCCGTCAAAGACGGAATATGTGGCACCGCCGTCTCCGTATTCATCCATTATCTCGAAAACATAACAAGCCAATTCCGATATAGGCACTTCCACGGTGTCTCTCGTTACAACCTGTGCATTGTATGATTTTTCGGCAATTACGTTTCCGTTTGCGTCCTTTATCGCCCATGATGTTTCATAAGCATATTGGTCAGTCTTTATTATAACCTTAAGTTTGTCTCCCTTTGCTTCCTTAGGAGCATCTTTATTTACTGATATTGTAACAGGGGTGCTTTCCACCGCTTCTCCATCGACAGTCAATATTTTTGCAGAAACATTAGTTGCACTTCCGACGGTTGTACTGATTTCAGGAAGTTCTATATTCATTATTTGTTCAAAAGGCAGATTGCCAGTCCAATCGAAGACCTGGGCAGGTGTAACGTCTGAAGAGTATTCTATCTGCATGGACGTAATATTTCTTCCTATATTGCTTACCGTCAATGTAGGTTTTATAAGATCGTTACAACCCAATAGATTCTCCACTGTCAATCCTTCAGCCGCTACATTTATTCCTGTAGGTGGTATGTTTTCCACTGTCGGAATACACTTGGAACCTGTGTATATTTCCTGTTTGTCTTTTGTGATGAAAACAACCAAGTTAAGGTGTGTCAATTTAACCGGTTCGTTACTTATGATTGTTGGAATCTGATATGTATAGGTCTTTTGGAATAAAGTTCCTGCAGGGATAACTCCCTCTTCTACTTGTATCGTATCGCCCCATTGTCCTGTTATAAGGTCTCTCAACATGTTCATGTGTATGTATTGACCATCGGAAGTAACCTGCTCTGGATTGTATGATGAACCACTTTGAGTTCCGATTATACTGTCTTGCAGTAATGCCACGTTTAACAAGTTCATTCCTGTTTCCGCATCAGCAGTATAGTAAGCTTCGACATCTATAGTCAAGGTTCTTGTCTCGGCATCTATCGTAGCCTGAGCCGCAACATTGACAAAAGAAGATTGCTCCTTGATTATATCTGCATATTGAGCACAATCTGCGGGATGAATTGCGGTTGTAGTACCTGAAAATACATGGCGGTTAACCGTACCTGAAGGATAACCGCTCAATCCTGTCTGATTGGCAATAGCATTACCCCATTGGGTTGTATAAGCAGAAGCATAAATTCCTTGATGAATGTTTATGCCGAATGCTCTTCCGGGATTGGCTTCCTCATATTCTCTTACAGCTTTATGTCCCATAGGACAATAACCACAATTTATACCCGTAAATTCTTCTATTATCACATTTTTGTTAGAAGGTTCGGTTGAAACGAATTCTGGTGTCTGTGCATTGGCACAGAAACATGCGAACAATCCTAAGATTGACAATGATAAGATTTTTTTCATATGCGTATAATTTTAAATATTTACATTTTGCAATAATACAGTTTTTTTTCGAACCTACCAATTTTGAAATGATATTTCAAGTATACAACAGTTATATTTGCTATCTTTGCCGGATGTTTTTAAGCAGGTGAAAAAATGCATTCCAATTATAAACAAGGAGAAGTATTAAGCAGGGTAAATTCTCCTAAAGACGTAAAAAAACTATCTTCAAAAGAATTGACCCAACTATGTTCGGATATAAGGGAATACATAATAGAGGTATTGTCTGAAAATCCCGGACATCTTGCTTCAAGTCTCGGTGTAGTTGAATTGACGGTCGCCATACATTATGTATTTGATATTCCGGCAGACAGTCTTGTTTGGGACGTAGGACATCAGGCCTATGTACACAAAGTTTTGACGGAAAGGAAAGAAGACTTCATCAACATAAGGAAATTTGACGGTTTAAGCGGATTTCCGAAAATTAGCGAGAGCAAATACGACTCTTTCGGGACGGGTCATGCTTCAACTTCCATATCCGCATGTCTGGCAATGGCAATAGCAGACAAGTTGAACAACAAAAAGAATCATCATATAGCTGTGATAGGAGACGGTTCCATGACGGGAGGAATGGCTTTCGAGGCCTTGAATCATGCAGGTACGACAGACGCAGACCTGTTGATTATCCTGAATGACAACGGAATTTCAATAGACAGAAAGGTCGGTGCTTTAAGTCAGTATTTGACAAGAATTACAACTTCTGCCGCTTACAACAGACTCAAAAACAAGATATGGAAC
>DXGG01000047.1 GCA_019114015.1 Candidatus Onthomorpha intestinigallinarum
CAAATACTCTCCGTTAGTGTAGTAAATGTAATAGTGGGGACCGGGAGCGAACGGACTGCGACCGAATGCAAATATCCTCTTGTCTAAATGAAGCAAATCCATTATTGCCGGATAAATGTCCGTCTGTTGCATGTATGCCTGCGAAACATGACCATGTCGAAGTGAAGGATGATAAATTATCATCGGTATCCTGAAAAGACCCAATTGGGTTTTGAACTCTTTCTGAGAGCATATCGCACTATGATCTGCCGTGATGACGAAAAGGGTGTTTTCAAACCAGTCGCTTTTCGAGGCGGATTCAAAAAATCTTTTCAAGGCATAATCCGTATATCCCACCGTTTCGTGTACTATCATGGTACCTTTCGGAAACCTTCCCTTATGCTGTTCCGGTATTTTGTAGGGATGATGGGAGGAAAGCGTGAAAACGGTCGCGACAAAAGGTTTGGAAATGGTATCGAGCTGCTTTACGGTGTATTGCAGGAAAGGTTCGTCGTAAATACCCCAGTTTCCATCATAATCCCTGTCGTCATTATACTGATTTTTCCCGTAATAATGTCTATAGCCCACCTTTTTGGTATAATTGTCGAAGTTCATGGTGCCGTTGTATCCGCCATGAAAAAAAGCGGAGCTGTAACCCTTGGAAACAAGAGAGGATGCTATCGAAGACAATTTGTTCTCACCGTAGGTACTTGTCAGATAGCTCTCTTCCATCATGAGCGGAAGCGATGAAACAACGGACGGAATGCCGTCAATTGAACGTTTGCCGTTGGCCAATCCTTGAAAAACGATGGATTTTCTTGCAAGACTGTCCAGAAAAGGAGTATATGTCGCTCCCATTTTGTTGTATGTTGACAGGTATTCTGCAGAGAAACTCTCCAAAATAATGACAACGACGTTTGTCCTGCCCAACTGCAAAGGCTGACCGAACAACGTGTCCGCCCAAGTGCTTTGTTGAGGTTGTATATGTGGATTGTAAATGTTGTTCAGGACGGTACTGTCGAAAAAATCCTTTCTTTCCAATGCCGGTTTGTTGAATGTACGGTAAAGGGTGAAAGGTGTGTTCAGTACCAAAGCCGTGTTTTGAGTTCCGGTATACTGACTCGCATGCATGAGATTCAATGGCCGCGTCTGCAAACCTCCCCTTTGGGCGATGAACAAAAGTCCCGCTATGACAACAAAAGCAGTCCCTTGAACGATGAGGAATTTACGGGAAAATATCTGCGGTTCCGGCTTGTATCTTTTGTTCAACCACCGGTTTACAAGCAGAAATAACGTCAACAAAACCACGAACAGCAACACTATATGCCAATAATCCCTCAGAAACTGAGGCACAAGTTCCTTGAAATCCCCGCCTACACCAAGGTATCGCGTAATGTCGGAAGTCAGTCTCTTGAATGTAAACCGAAAATATCCCACATCTATCAGATTGACCACCATCATGAACAGATTGGCAAGGATGTAAAATGTCTCGGTCACCGCCCTGTAAGGCCGTTTCGCCTTTATGGTTACGGGCAAAAGGCTCATTATCAAAAAAGGCGCAAGATATACGCTTAGGGAAGAAAGAGCGTAACGGGTACACCCGAGAAAGATGCTGAACAAATCCTTTGCCCCGTCTATGTGAAACAAAGCGGAATTGAACAGATAGAACACTGCTTGCGTGAGGTAGATTATCCCCAAAGACAAAAGGTATTTGCCCGCTATCAGTTTGTAGGATGAAGGTATGTAACGCATGGCTAATGATTTTCAGGCTTGTATTTAGACTCCCGGAGGATAAGTTCGGAATCGGATATCTTGAACAGACTGTCCAGACTTACGGAATTCTCCCTCATATAGTTTTGAACTATTTTATAGCCTATGTAATAGCCTATTCGGGAAGGGGAACCGGCAATGTTCTTTGTACCCGGTCCCTGAGCCGTAAGGTGCATGTATTTTGTTCTGTCCTTGTTGTACAGCAACTGATTCTGAATGATATACCCCCAGATATTGCTTTCGTTTTTCTCAACCCACTCCAACTCTTTTTCAGTATAGCGAAGAATTAGATTCAATTTGCAATCCTTCAGTACGGCCTGCGTGGCATATATGTATTTGCCCTCATCGATTATACAGTCCAAAAAGGAGGCTTCGGGATTCATGCTTTGCAATGGCACATCCCTGAAGGTTATCTCCCTGAGATAGGTATAGACATAATCGGGTACTATGTTGTCCTTTGTAAGAGAAGACTGCAGGTATTTAGGCATGGATTTGTAATAGGGATGTTCAGACAGTCTGTCCATGGAATAAAGGTCTATGCTTATGGCACTGAATTCGGGGTAAACCAAAATACGGTTCTCGTAGGCGTAAGAGTATTCCATGGGCCCTACCATAAGGGTGTATATATCCGTCTTCACGCTGTCTTTCCTTATCTGCTTCATCCTGCTTATTGCCTCGGAGAGTTCCTTTTCGAGAAACTTCAAATCCGGATACTCTTGCTTAACTTCCTTGTAGGCACGTTTCATTTCCCTGTCCTCCACAAAAGACTCGACAACCTGCATATACCGGTTGTCCGACAAGGATGCCGCAAACATGGGCTTGAAGTCCTTCTCTATCGACAAAAGATGTTCCCTTGTCGACTCTTTGGAGGGAGCAAAAAGAGCCACTTCAAATCTGTGTATCCTTACATTTTCTTTTACCTCAGGCTCTTGTCCGAACAATACCTTGTCGCTTTGGGTCGCATCGCCCTTCCCGCAACAGGCAAAAACAATGATAATAAGGCATAAAATGAAACTTGATTCTATTTTTTTCATTTCAGAAAACAATTTTTTAAATCTTGATTTCAATTTTCTCTTTCCTGATTACAGGACGAGTAGTTCTCCCACTTGTTTATCACGGTCTGCATGTCTTCGGGCAAATCGCTCGAAAAAGACATGTTTTTCCGCAATACCGGATGATAGAAACCCAGAGTGGTTGCGTGCAAGGCCTGACGGTTGAGCAGTTGGAAGCAATTGTTGACGAATTGCCTGTATTTGCCCGATGTCGTTCCTTTGAGGATTTGGTCGCCTCCGTATGTGGAGTCGGCAAACAGGGGATGACCTGTGTGTTTCATGTGTACGCGTATCTGATGCGTGCGTCCGGTTTCGAGCATGCACTCAATCAAGGTGACGTAACTGAATCTTCTTACCACTTTCCAATGCGTTACGGCATGTTTTCCGTAATCGCCTTCCGGAAATACTGTCATGACCTTCCTGTCCTTAAGACTTCTGCCCACGTTTCCCTCTATCGTTCCGCTGTCCTGTTTGAACGTTCCCCATACGAGGGCGTTGTATTTTCTTTCAATCGTATGTTCGAAGAACTGTTTTGCAAGACATGTCTGCGTGTATTCGTTTTTCGCCACAAGAAGCAACCCTGTCGTATCCTTGTCTATTCTGTGGACGAGCAAAGGCTTTACATCCTTATTCTTTCCCTCATTACGGTTTTGAAAATGAAAGGCGAGGGCGTTCAGAAGGGTGCCGGAATAGTTTCCGTATCCCGGGTGGACAACCATCGGAGCCGTTTTGTTGACGACAATCAAATCATCGTCCTCATAGACTATGTCTACGGGTATGTCCTGCGGGACTATCTCTGTTTCCTTAGGTTCTTTGGCAAGGAAAATCTGTATAAGGTCCAGCGGTTTCACCCTGTAATTGGACTTGACGCACTTGTTGTTGACCTTGATGCAGTCAGCCTTGGCGGCAAGTTGCAGTCTATTGCGGGAAATGCCTTCTATGCGGGTCATCAAAAACTTGTCTATTCTCAGAAGACTTTGACCCTTGTCCACAACCACCCGGAAGTTTTCGTACAATTCCTGTTCCTCTTCGTTGTTTTGAGCTATCTGTTGCATCAATTGGTCTTTATTATCTTTTCAGTGCCTGTAATTCCGTCCCGTCCCGTCACTTTGAGAATATATATTCCCTGAGAAAGGGAAGATATGTCCACCTGATTGTCTTTCGTTTCCAAAAGCAGTCTGCCGCTTAGGTCGTATATCCTTTTGAGAGACTGCCCCTCGGTCTGCACGTAAAATCTGCCTGAGGTAGGGTTCGGATATACTTTCATCGTCTGTCTTTCCGCATCTTTCAATCCCACCCATGCGGCACGGCCGAAATAAGGCCGTAACATCACCGAGCCTTTCAGAAAGGATTGTTCCCAGTCGGCACTCGTCTTTGAATAAGTATATTGCGATGAATTGGTGTTTCTGTCAAATCCTATGTTGAGATAATCGTTCGATTTGCTCTGCAGGCTTATGAAGAACCTGCCAGCCGGAAGTATAAGGGGTTCATCCAAAACGAATCTGGCAAACCTGTTGAGACTGTCGCTTGAAGGGATGAGCTGTTCGGTTTTATGTATCATTTCTCCCGGCAGATTGCCGGAGGCGTTCCAGACACATATGAAAAAAGGCTTGAAATTGGCTTCGTTCAATGACGAATTGAAGTAAATGTCCACTGCAGTGAGCGTGTCGGATGTGTTCAGCTCGTAAGCGACCGCCAAATGGGATTCGCTTATCGGCTCTACCCCTATGCCGTTTTCAGCGCTTCCGTCATCGTATGCAAAATAATTCTCGAAGATTTGCTCGAAACGCATGGTGTCATTTGCCGAAAGCATGTCCTGTCCGACACCTTCTTTTATGATATGGGTTATGGTGAATCTTTCCCATGACTGCGGATTGATGTCAAAAGAATAGTTTATTGTCGGATTGGCATGTGCCTGCGCGGTCTGGTATGAATGTGCGGTTATGTAGGGAGCTATGTTTTCAAATCCTCCGTCGTAGTTGAATATTTCCTGATTTGCTTCGTCCGTGATAAAGAACTTGTATGTCGAACTGAGAGGTTCGTCCGACAGATTCACGATTTTAATGTTTATGTTGTCGGACATTTCCTCCGAGGTGAATTGTCTTGCCGGCATGGACTGATAACGTTTCAGCAAAGAAGGAGCCGGATCGACAAATGCCAGATCGCGTCGTGTCGTGTCGCTGCAATTCCTGTTTCTGTCCAAAAAAACATAGTCTATGTTCCATTGATCGCAGTTGCCTACGTAGGTATCCAAAGGATTATTGCTGCAAGAGGCCGTGTTTCTGAACCTTATCTGGAAATCCTTTATGAAAAACTCTTCTTCCACAATAGGAATAAGCACATATTGATAGTAAGCG
>DXGG01000048.1 GCA_019114015.1 Candidatus Onthomorpha intestinigallinarum
TCTCATACCTGCTTGCTCCAGACTGCAAATCGTCACTGCTCAATACTCTGCCCTGCAAGTCCGTAACAATCAGTCTCGCAGACTCATTCAAGCCCTCTATCTCGATTGTAGCCTTGTCGCTCGCCGGATTCGGATAGATAACTGCACTCAAGCCTCCTTCTGCATCGCTCAAACCTGATGTGGTAATAAACGTCTTTATATCGCCGTAGGCCGTGCCCGCATCATTGGTGATGTATGCCCTGAAGAAATAGTTCGTTCCAGATTCCAAATCCGTAGCATTGGCCGTCAATGCTCCCGCATTCTCGGTCGCTGCCAAGGTGACTACATCAGGTGTCTCCATGTCGAAGTCTTCCATTGTAGACATCAAGAAGCCTACCGTATAGCTGTCGTCTCCTCCGTTCGAAGTCAACGTTCCGTGCAATACTGCCGTATGGTCGTTTATATCGCTCGCCTCATTCGTTTCCACCGTACCCATTACTATTTCTATCTCCTCATTCTCGGTTGTAAACGTCAAGACAGCTCCTTCGAACTCTTCCGTACCAACAGTTACGTATGCCTTGAACTCGTATGAAGTGGCAGGGGTCAAGTCCGTAAGTGTTGCAGTAAGCGTTGTCGTGCCCGTTGCAGCTACATCCGTCCAGTCAGTGGATTCCGTTGTCTTGTACTTGAAGCCTCTTGCCGTGATGGTCTCCGTGCCTTCAACTACCGTTGCATTCAAGGTCGCCTCCGTCTCCGTAACGTTGCTTGCAGCTACCGTTGTCACTACAGGGTTGACAACTCCTTCGCTTGCAGTAGTGAATGCTACGGATACCCATGACGAATAGCTTTCGCCGCAGTTGGCCCTTACATAGGCTGTGTATTGCGTGCCTGCCGTCAATTCGGTGAAAGTGTGGCTTGTTGCAGTAACGTCAACAGCCTCTCCGTCCTCACCCAATCTTACCTGCCATGAACTCTCGCTGCCGCCTGCAGTCCATGTCAACTCGGCTGTCGTTTCGGTGATGTTCGTAACTGTCAGGTTGGTTGGCTCCGCACATGGTTCCGGTTCTATAACCTCTCCACCTTCTGTCAATGACAAATCGTCTATGGATAGATAATAAGGAGAATATGACGCATTACAATAAATAGCTATATAGTAAACGCCATCCTCATCAGGAATAAATGTTCCCGTGTATTCCTGATATGTTGTATTTACAGGGGAAGAAACAGCCGTTCCTATCGTAGAGATAGCATCTGCTGCGGTTTGTCCGCTGCATAATTTGGCTTCAAGAGTAGTCCATCCCGACCGACCGTCTGTTATATACCAGAACGAGAACGTATATTCATTGCCTGCCGTAAGTTCGAATCCAGGAGTGAATATATAATCATCGCAACCCCACATGAATGATGCAAATTTGCTTCCTGTTCTTGCCACTTGATTGTAATCGTTAGATTGTGCGGAAGTGTATGTCTTAACATCATCTCCCAAATTTGTTGCTTCCATACATGCAGGCAATTCATTGGCGGCTGTTATGTCCTCAAAACCTTCTGTCCATGGCAATTCAACAGGCGGACATTTGGTAGTGAAAGTCAATGATGGAGACCATGACGTAGTCGAACCATCTGAGCAAACACTTCTTACTGCTATCGTATAAGTTGTCAAACTTTCAAGATCTGTCAATTCTATTGGATTCTCATACACAGCAACAGCATCTGCCGTTTCCATATCACCGCCTTCTTCTACCAACACATATTCCCATTCGGTAGCTTCTCCTATTTCAACAAATGAAACAGTGGCAGAATTGTAGCCTATATTGGAAACCGTCAATGCGGACGGTGTCTGACATTCGCTCCATTCTCCAACCTCTATGTTGTCTATATACACATTGTTATCTGCATTATTTATAGTGCTTCCGCCAAAGAACGCGAACTTAACATGTCCCGTAATAGGGTTATCGTCCGCATCTACCAACTTAAAGATAACCCTTGTAGGAGTACGTCCAAGATCCGAGAAATCATGTTCCAAATCCTCATCTCCGTCCTTGTAAATAATTGCATTGTCAGAAGACCAAGATTGTCCGTTGTCCGTCGATACCAAAATAGCAAATATATCGTCAGAACCATACGTTGGGTCTGCATCGTCAAAATAAGGTCTTAACAAAACATCCGCTGCTATCTGGCAAGTAGTGGAACCGTCGCCCAAATCAACAGAAGGTGTTATCAACCAATACTGATTGATATAATACACATTCATTGCCATTCTTCCGTCCGTTATTCCTCCGATTGGGTCTGTAGTATGTTCCCATCCATAGTCTGCAGATGATAATGACGAAGCTTGTATTGTTCCCGAAGGGAAAGAACCTTCCATTGAAGACCAACAAGGATTGGTTATTACGTCTGTATCGAATGTTTCTGTCCATGGCAAAGGCAAAACAGCGCAAGATGTAATTATGCTTGATTGAACATAAATGGATGAAGACTCATCGGAACAAACAGCCTGAACTCTCACATCATACTGCGTTGCATAAGGAAGTTCCTCTATCGTATAAGGGGTGTCACTTATATCCGTCAATACCGTCCATTCTGTATCGTTGGCAGATTTGTATTCTATCACATAGTTACCTGCTTCATTAGGATCGGTAAATGAAACCGTTATGTTTGCACTCTCGCCTGCATCTTCCGTTGTCAATGTCAAATCCGTAACTTCCACACAGTTGCGTGCTTCCAACTTTATATTGTCTATGGCTGCAGGAGGTTGCGTTCCACCGCTACCGTCATTACGCCACATGAATACAAGTTTCTTGACTGTATTGGCATAACTTTCGTCAAGAATAACAGTATCTGAAACCCATGCGGAATTCGTAGATGTCAATTGCCCGGTAATTGCATAATTGGAATTAGGAATACTGGAAGACAGCTCCTGATCCAAATCCATTAAATAAACCCTTGAATAATCATAGGTACTATAACTGGTTGCTTCTCCTTCATGTTTTCTGTCGAAAGTCAATACGTATCCGCCTGCATCACCGAATTCTATTACCGTGGAGAAATAAACCGTTGAAGCAGAGCTTAAAGTATAGTTGTTTGAAACTCCGTTATCATCGCTTATGTACATGGCTCCGCCCATGGTAGGCGTACCGCTTTCGTCTACGGTGTTGTTCACTGCTGTGCCATAATGCCATTGGTTAGTTGCGGTGTTGTTGTCTATTATTATCTCCGCCATGTTTTCAGCATCGTCGAAGTTCTGTTCATAAGGCAAGGTAACGGTTACAGGAATGGTAGCAGCAACAGGGATGGTAAATGCACCGCCGCAATCCTGTTGTACCGCAAAATAATATGTCTCTTCAGTAGTTAACCCGTCTATTATATAAGGTACCTCTTCAGCATCGGATACGTTGGCTGTAAATTCAGCCGATTCAGGATCAAAATCCTCTGCCGTCTCGGCTTGTCCGTAAGCTATCACCCAACCGCTGCCGTTTGAATTGGACGTATTGAAACTAACCGACACGCTTTCGCTTGAAGTGGGACTTACAGCTAAACCATATACGTCAGGACAGTCAGGTATGACGCTGACAACCAATGAATCTATGTAGAATGATGATGACATTTGGTCAACAACCAATGCGAAACGAGTGTTTCCGGAATAATTGGAAAGATATACTTCATAATCTTCAAAATCGTTTGAAATAGTCAGATTTATGGTCTCAACCAAAGTAAAGCTTGAAGTATCTGCCGCTGAAGTGATGTCTCCGTCCGTAACGTCTTTGGCATAAATCTTCAATACAGGACTATTGGTGGAAGTTGTAGCTTTTGCCTTGAAGTTCACTCTCTCATTGCCCGTAAGTTCAAACACCGGAGATATGAACCATTCCGAAAAGTCATAAGTATAATAAGAGGAAGAAGTACCATAAAGATACAGAGATTGTGTTCCAGAATATACACTGGATGAAGAAGTATTGTTACTCCAATAATAGTAGCTTCCACCTCCGTGTATGTTATACCAGCAAAGAGGTGCTGTTCTGTTGCCTATAACTCCGTCAGCCTCTTGGAAGGTCTCTTCGAAGTCCATTACATAAGGCAGGTCTATAACGGATGTACATGGAGTATTGAATGTAACTGTTTCGGAAACGAACGATGTATCCGTACCGTCACAAACTGCTGTAATTCTCAATTGATAACGACTGCCATAAAGCAAATCGGGAACGACAACAGGATTATCCGAAGATGTATAAGTCGTCCATTCCGTTTCTGTCTCCAACTTATATTCAACCATATATTCGGAAGTATTTGAATTGTTATCGGTAAACGTAACATTTGCATTAACCGTTCCGTCCATGTCTTCCGTTTGAACTTCTACATCGGAAAGCATTCCGCAAGTCAATTCCGTAATTGCAATATTGTCTATGGCTGCAGGAGGATTCTCTCCGCCTCCGTTATCATTTCTCCACATGAAAACCAGTTTCTTTGTTGTATTGGCATAAGTGTTTGGTATAAATATTTCTTCAGTCACCCATGACGCAATACCTTCTTCATTTTCCGTCGATCCCAATTGGCTTGAAATGGCATAGCTTGCATCGGGCAAGGTAGTATTGGAAAGTTCCGCATCCACATCCATAAGATAAACTCTTACATAGTCCCAGCCATTCTCTCCTATTTGTTTTCTGTCGAAAGTCAACTTGAAATCAGGACCTTCCCCAAAGCCTATAAATGTGGAAAAATAAGCTATGGATGTAGCATCATCTACGGTATAGGCATTGGTTGTTCCGCCATCATTGCTTATATACATCGCACCACCATCGGTAGGTGTATCTTCGTCAATCATGGTGTTGTTCTCTATAGTGCCATGATACCATTTGTTTGTTACTGTTCCATTTGTAATGGTCCACTCGGCCATGTCGTCCGCATTGTCAAAATTCTCATAATATGGCAAGTACTGTATCAAGCTCTCGTCCACATTGGTACAGAAGTTAGCTCTAACCTCTCTGCTGTTGCCGTCCGAACATATCGTCCACACCTTTACATCATATCTTGTCAACGGTGACAAATCGGATAGAGTTGTGTTCTCTCCGGACACATTGTCCAATTCTATCCACTCTTCACTGTCTTGTGTCTTGTAGGCAATACCGTATTCACTTGAAGTAGAGTTTTCATTGGTCGTCCATGTAATTTCCGCATCAGTAGCAGTAATGTTTGATACCGTTAGATTCATTGGAGGATAACAGATTTCCACTGCTTCTCCGGAAAAATGAAATTTGGTGCTCGGAACATAATCCTGCCTTGTACCAGAAGGAGGATTGGATGCAGATATTATGGTACCGTCTGAACAATTGTACAGAGAGGCATTTGTTATCGGGAATGTTGCATAGTTCCTGCCACTTCCCGCAAAACTTCCAGTCTCGTTTAGATAAGCAACCACAAGATTGCCACCCGTGTACATGAAAGGTTCATCCAACTCTATCCTTACCCAACCGTCAGAGAAAGTGACGCTTCCGTTAAACACTTGTGTGAGTTCGGTCAAAGGAATCCAATCCGTTGAACTGCTGAATGCACTGCGATCAACTTCTCCCATGTAGATTGTCGAAGGATTGACTGTTGCCGGCGTGCTATAAGAAAACTTATAGCTTATGGCTGTAATCATTCCCGGTTGCAACGAGTCAGCAGGATAGATACTTTGGGAGTAGCCATATTTAAACCAATTGGCAACAGGTACCAAAGTAGATGTCCCTGTGCCATACTCCCCTACAGCATACGTCACCTCCTCCTGGGCCGACAGCTGCATTGCAAAGACTATTGCCATTGCAAGTAATAAGAATCGTTTCATAAGACTTAAATTTTTATTGATAATAATATTTGCTAAGCAATGACAAAGGTAATACGTTTTTATCGTATTTCCAAATATGAAAACAAAAAAAAATGAAAGAATATTCATCTCTTGTATTGGAATAAGATTTAATATCTTTATTATCATTGTGTTAGGATGTGTTTTTGCAAGTCTGGATTTTTTTTTCGAACGCCCATGTATTTATTGGGCGATATAGGATAACAGATATGTACTTTTGTACTTTCGAAAAATAGAAGAAAAAATATTCATTCATAATGCGCATTGAATGAATCTTGATTATAAAAAAACGGAATTTGATTTCATTTTGTCAGAATCAAATTCCGTTTTTCCGAAACTTTGTTTGGATTTATCTGTTGTCCCGTTTCCACTTTTCGAAACTTTTCCGATAACTTTTTATAAGGTATTTGAACCATTTGTCATTACCGTATTTATCCGTTATCCTGTTGTATTGGTTGGTCTTGTCGCTGTGCTTGCTGTTCTCAAGTCCCATCATCTCGCCTATCTTTCTTTGTATCTTTTTTGTGTGTCTTGCCTTGTAGCCCAAATCCTTAAGGGTGGCCAGCGCCTCGACGCTCTGTTCATACTGTCGGTACTTCATGCACTGCTCTATTGCGCGTATTGCAAGATTGTCGTCTCCGAAGCCGTATAGCAAAGACCTTATCGGTTGGTGCTGAACACTCATTTCCTTTAGATTGTGAACGACATAGAACTGTTCCAAGTCTGCATAGTCTTTCAAGAATCCCATGGTGTCCTTTTCATATAGCCGTTCCATGACCCTGTCTTTTGTCCTTACGTATTCCAAAGGCTGCTCTATCTGTCTTTTCAAGGCTCTCAGACGGCTTTTGTCCAGACGGCATTCGCTGCTTCCCTTTATCTGCATTGCTCTGTTTATGTAGTCCTCCGCCAAAAAGAAGTCGTTTTTGCGTATGCAGTCTATTATATTGTACACCATGACGTTTATCTCCTCCTGTTTCTTCATGCAGACCTTCTTGTCTATAGCTCTCAGATATCCGTTCATTATTGTGACAATCACGCTGTCGTTTCTCATGTCGTATTTGGTCAGCAGTTCTTCCGTTCTGTTGACAAGGCTGTCGGCTTTTTCCACCTCTCCCTGAAATATGGCGTATTCGGCACTGTGCATTCGTCTTGCGGTCACTTCCCTTATTGCCGCTATGTACATTTTTTCAACTTCCGCCTTTTCGGCATCTATCTGTGCCAGTTCGTTGGCCGATTCCAATACCTCCAAAGCCTTATCGTAGTTGTTTACTTTCAGGTATGAAAGTGTTTCGAAGAACTTGTTGTTTATGGCTTTGCTCAGGTTGGGCGTTTTGGTGTTGGCAACGGCCACGCTTTTTTCCGGCAGTTTGTTTTCGGAACTTGGAATGAAGTCCTTTTCTATCTGTTCCACCATTTTGTCTGCATCCGATACGGTATCCTTCATATAATCCGGGAACTGTTCGGCATAACCCGTGTTGGGGCTGTTCGCTTCTATCGAGTCCAAAACAGGGTCGCTTTGCTGAATGCTTCCCTGCAAGGCGGCTATTTGTTTGAGTACGTTGTCCTCAAACTCTCCGGAAAGCATTGCGGCAAGTTCGGTGGCCTTGTGAAGCAGATCCATTCTGGCTTCGTTGTTTTTCGCTTCCGGCATGCTTTTAGCCTGAGCGATATAACTGTTGACCACAACCTTGACTATCTGGTCAAAATCCGAGGTGTCGGTTATGGCCTCGCGGTTTCTTTGGAAATAGTCGTACGTATCCGTCAGAAAGTCTCCTGCAACATCGCTCCGTCCTTTCTCAAGGGCTTTCTTCGATATGCTTATGTGGTCCTTGTATATGTTGTTTTGGCATATATTCAGGTTTTTGCTTATGACGGAATTATTGCATATGGACAGAGGGTCGTTTTTGCAATATTCTTCGAGCTCTTTCAGTATGTCCACGGCGTAGGCATATTTCCCTTGTTTTATGAAAGAAAGAGACATTAGCAGGTTCTTGTCATAGGTATAGGCCAGCAGGTTCTTGCAAAGCATGCTTTCCTCTTCGGAAGGGTTCATTTTGTGAAGAATATCCGTCAAACGATTGGTAGTATTGGTTATCTGACCACTGTCGAGCGTTATCTGTGCCAATTCATAGTTGGCCATGACATTCAGCGGATTTATTTCGAGGCTTTTTTGGATATATGCATGTGCCTGTTTTGGCTGTTTGTTTATTTTTGCCGATACGGCTTTGCGATAGTACCAGTCACTCATTCTCGGTACCATGAATTCCACCACTTCGGTGTTCTGTTTTACGAGAGTCTTCAGTTCTATCCATCTTGCGTATATGTCGTTGTCGCTGTTGTGTTTC
>DXGG01000049.1 GCA_019114015.1 Candidatus Onthomorpha intestinigallinarum
CTTCTGCTTATTTTATTATCCGTATTCATAACGCTTCTTCTTTGGGTGTAAAAATAGCGGTAGATAGCGCAAAAGGGCGTAACAATTCTACAGAGGATTGTGACGGTTTTACTGATTATGACTTAAATAAAAATGCCATAGGCTTCCACATCAATGCCAAATACTTCCACGAAAGCACATGGTGATTGACTTTTGACAGCCTTGCCTTTATTTGCATTGCCAAGCAGAAAGATATCTAAAATGGGCACCGTACCTTGTAGGACTACCGTAGCACAGGGATGACGACCAACTACCAGTTGGACGGCAAAATTCTCTACAAGGAGTCCGACATAGAGCGGATGCTTGCCGTCAATTATTAGGAGGCATTCAGATCGAATAAAACGGTAACGCCGCATTGACCGCAAGCAGCAAGTCTATTTTCGCGTTGGTTTTACCGCTTGGTTATGTTAATGCTTCTGGCAATGCCGTGAAAGGATATTTCGCGATGTTTCTGCCATTCAGCTTGCTGCTTGCACTGGCACTTCCATTCGGCCTTTAGGCCAAATGGGGTGTTAGGCTAAATATAATTATAATGGTGACTATATATTTCGCTACCCCAACTTCTGCCACGGCAAAATCAATGGCCACGGCAATGCAATAGGACTTACATTTAGGCATAATAAGCTGTAATATAGATAATTATATAGAAAATGGCTTTGCGAAAAAATAGCATAGCACAACTTTTTCTTGCAACAGAGTTATTATATGTTTAGGGTGGTTGGAAATGGCGGATTGTAGAGGTATGACGTGATATAGGTGTGGTATAAGGTGTGTGGCAGGTAAAATAACGAAGTGGGTGAAAAGTGATGCTTTACTTTACTGGACACTTTATAGAGATTGAAAGAAGAGCAAATGCAATATATTCAGATATAAACCGTTATATTTGCAGCGTTATAAAGAAAAAGCCACCGTCATAGTGCCAAACTGACAGCGGCTTTGATAGAACTCATGACCTTGTTGCAGCAAGGTTGGAGTGTGAGCAAAATACATTACTTACCAGTATCGTTCTGATTGTACTTTGGCAAATGACCACGGTGGCTATCCTTGTAATCTTGGATAGCTGCCGTTTCCCAATTCAAAGCAGCTTCACGTGTTGTAGCTCGTCCAACCTGAACCATTTGGTCAAACTTTTTGCCATCATTACGATGTTCCGCTTCACGCCTTTCTAAATCATTAGTGATACCGTAATACAAAGATTTTCCGTTTTTATCAACAAGTTTATATTTTCTCGTATTTCTTTCCATATCACACAGGATTATGTTTAACATGTTCATTGTCCTTGGTAACGGAGAGGAACTTCGCCATCTTAATCATCAGGAAGATTGGTTGAAAACTGTCGTTGTGTTCGAATACGAACATTTAAGCACAACGAATGCCGATGGCACTAATATACTATCTTGCAAGTGCTGTGCCATCGTATAAATATGCCAAGATGTCAGCTCATAAGTCTTGCTGAATATCAGACGTGACACGGCCACATTAAAGGTCGTGACTTTTTATATATCCAAAAATCATAGCTTAGTTACTATGATACAAAATCAGCCTGACTTATAGGAACTTTCACATAAATTTTGTATCTTCGCGCCGTCCAATAGGACAGACATTGCGGAAATTAAAAGGAAATGCCTTATACTCGATAAATCGCCAATTTAAGAAAGTACAACGAGGCACAGAGGACAGCTCATATCAAGTGGGTTGCCCTACTGTGCGTTGTACAAGCGTTTGGCGATGCTTTCGGGTATGCACGGTAGGAGCAGCCCACTTTCCTTATATATAAACTTTGCTGAAACAAAAACAAACTGGACTCTATTGGCTGCGCAGAGTTTAGACCGTAAAATTCGCCAAAAGATGAAGAAGATTTTAGTAACAACAGCAATTCTGATTTTAGGTGCTGTGCTGGGAGTTGGCTGTTATTTAGCCTACCAGCATTTTTCAAGCAAGGAAAGCGACACTACAAAACCGACAGTTGCGGTAAAAGAAAAAGAGCCTAAAACAGCGAGCAAGCATCGGCTAAATATGAAACTTGCCGTAACAGATGCGGAAAAAGAGTTTTTCGCAATGATTAACAATTACTTTGATGCGATTGATAAAGCTGTATCTGACAAACAACAAGGTCGAAAAACAGATTTCAAGGAAATAAATCTTTTGGAAGCAAAGATAGCATTCTATCTTTTGTTTAATGAAGATAAAATACGCAAGGAGCTTATGAGGAAAGAACTGCTACCTTTGGCTGAATATTATGAGCAAATAACAAAAAAGTATGGAATAGACAAGGGCTTGAAAGAAAATGCTCTGATAAAAACGCCTAAGCCTAAGAAAGAACCAGCAGGTTTAATTTCTGGGCCAAGTCGGAGTTACACAACAAGTATGCAATTTAAGAATGGCCGTACTTATGATACATTTGTTATTAGTGACACATATATTTATAGGACAAATAATGGTGAAAATAAAAGAGTGGTTAAAAGCACATCATACAAAAAGGTTGATTTGAATGATTATTTACCGCCATGTGAAAACGTAGCGGATTATAATTGTACCGAGATTGGCGAGGAAGAATGTAAATATCTACAAAGCAAGAATGTTTATCTGTGTGATACTACTATACAAAATAACAAATTCAAAGGCTGGTATCATATAAGAAAGTGGACGGAAACTAAATAATCGCATCAAATAGTAATAAAACAGAGAAAATTATGGACGCATTACAGAGTATTTTAGCATTATTGGGAATTGGCGGAATAGGCATAGGTACATTTCTCCTTTTGCTTGCAGTTGTAAAC
>DXGG01000003.1 GCA_019114015.1 Candidatus Onthomorpha intestinigallinarum
AGATACAATCAAGGACATCACAGGACTCGACTATGTGCTTCCTACACATCAGGGACGCGCCGCTGAAAACGTATTGTTCTCGGCAATAGTGAAAGAAGGCGACATACTTCCGGGCAACTCTCACTTCGATACGACAAAAGGACACATCGAATTCAGAAAAGCACATGCGATAGACTGCACGATAGACGAGGCCTCCGACACAGAACTCGAGATACCTTTCAAGGGCAACATGGACCTGAAAAAACTCGAAGACGTCCTCAAAGCAAATCCTAAAGAGAAAATTCCGGCTATCGTACTGACTATCACCAACAACACCGCCGGCGGACAGCCTGTTTCCATGGAGAATATCAAAGGAGTTTCCGCACTGGCAAAAAAATACGGCGTAAAACTTCTCATCGACTCGGCACGTTTTGCAGAGAACGCATATTTCATCAAGACACGCGAAGCCGGTTATGCGGACAAGAGCATCATCGACATCTGCCGTGAGATTTATTCGCACGCAGACTACATGACCATGTCGGCAAAGAAAGACGGTATCGTGAACATAGGAGGTTTTCTCGGGTTCAAGGACGAGAAGGACATGCAGAAATGCCAGATGTTCAGCATCATGTATGAAGGCTACCTGACATACGGCGGTATGGCCGGCAGGGACATGAACGCCCTTGCACAGGGACTCAGGGAAAGCATGGAATTCGATTATCTTGAAACAAGAATCAAACAGGTCGCTTATCTTGCTTCAAAACTGGACGAGTACGGCATTCCTTACCAGAGGCCTGCCGGCGGACACGCAATCTTCGTCGATGCGAAGAAAATTCTCACCAATGTCCCTATGGAAGAGTTCCAGGCGCAGACACTCGCCATCGAGCTTTACCTTGAAGCAGGCATCAGAGGCGTGGAAATCGGCGCATTGCTTGCAGACCGCGACACTGAAACGAAAGAAAACCGTTATCCTCGTCTCGAACTCCTCAGGCTCGCTATCCCGCGCAGGGTTTACACCAACAACCACATGGATTATATCGCGGCCGCACTGAAAAACGTTTACGACCGTCGCGAAAGCATCACCAGCGGTTACAGGATTACCAAGGAACTCCCTATCATGAGGCACTTCACGATTGAACTGGAGAAAGTGAAGAGGTAATATCTCGTTATGAGGAGAAAATCCGTGGTTGCCGAAAGGCCTATGGAGAATATCCCATGACAAGTTCCAAAGCCGGACTCAAGGTCGGAAGACTACAGGTCCGGCTTTTTGAATTGCAATCATTATCCTACATATACTATGGAATAATGTATGGTATCTTAGGAGCAGTCACAGGACAAGTAATCCTTATGAACGGAAGTCCGCCATACAGAACGGCTGCGCTGAGTAATGCGGTGTCGTATACCCAAGGGCACGCCCCGACTTAACTTTTGTTTTTGCAATTTGCTGTAAATCAAGAACAAACAATATACACATCAAAAAATCGCCGTGGATTTCAAGGGCTTCGTAAACCTTTAGAATCCACACTTATAAAATATTAACACAACAGCAATTTATTGTATATCAATACATTGCAACATCTTTGAATTAAGTCGGGGCGTGGCCCAAAGAATGCGCAGAGGGTAATTTTGCGGATAATCATATTAAAAATCAAAGCCACGGTTCCCCACGGACAAACATATTCTTATAGTTGATAGTCAAGCGTTTGAACGACAATACGAAATCTGCGCCCAACGAACTGTATAACAATTGGCTCCCGGAGGATTCCATCCACACTTCCGTATCATGAAGCGTGACAGGCTGCCCCGACAGGCTAAAACCAAACTCAGGCAATGTCACCGCCGTCGTTTTGGAAACACCCCCAAAACCGCCGAAACGGCTTTCATGTTCCGGCAATCCTGACAATGCTTCGGGGAACATCCGCGCAAATTCATTCCCAAGATTTGATTTTACATTACCGGTGTCAAAAACCATATCAAACGGTTTCCCTTCGTATTCAATCCGTATTATAGGAGTGTTGGAAGACAGGAACATATTAGGTGCTCCGTCCGATATTTGATATGGGAAAACAAATGCTCCAGATTCATTATCGATAATCACCTCCCCGACATCCCGGATGAAATGATAACCAAGAACCCCGTCAAAAGTAAAAACAGAATCGAGAGTTTCGTCAGGCGGCGCTACCATGAATATGGGGTTGTGATAGACTATCTCACCGACTTTCAATGAATCCGCTACCGCCAGTTTTACAAATCCCACATTCATTCCAGAAACAGGGATAGAATCGGATATTATTTTTAAACCAACCTCTTCTGCATATTCCTCAGAAACAAAATTCCCGAATGAACACCCTGTATCGAATATATAATCTTTTGTTATTCCATTCACTTCAACCGCTATATAAAAATGGAAGCCCCGCCCTGCCGTATCGCATTTCATCGGCACCGTAATATCATGCGACGGCCTTTCCAAATATGATCCGGCGCAATTTGAAAGCGCCTTCCCGACACGCTCAATAAAAACAAAACTGTAAAGGGACTCGAAAGGGAGTACATCTTTGAATGCGTTTACCAAATCTTCGCCAGCTTTCCCCGCCTGTGAATACAGTCCCAGATTCAACAGGTTCATTGCACGCAATGCCGCCATCCCGACAGATGTCTCCGCGCCAAGTTCCGTCTGATGAAACTGCAACAGACTGTCCAATGCAGAGCCTGCTCTTTCCAACTTGTTAAAGCCTATGCCAAGTTGCGCCTCAGACACAAGATTCAACATTTCCATGCTAAGCGAGTCTCTTAATATCGGGTATTGCTCCCTTATTTGAAACAAATCACCGCTATTCAAAATCTCACCCATCTTAACATCCGCCAGTGTCTGCGAATAGACAGAACCATGTCCCAACAGAAAAACACACAAAAGGAATGACAGTCTATTTATAATTTTCATATTAATTGTGAACAAAAAATATACAGGTGTCAAATATACGCAGAAGCCGAGAGCAGAGCAAATGAATTTATTCAAATTGCTATGC
>DXGG01000050.1 GCA_019114015.1 Candidatus Onthomorpha intestinigallinarum
GTTCTGTACTGATAACCTGCCGTGAATCCTATGCCGAAAGGTGTGGTATTGGAATAATACTCCGTTATTACGGGTGTGGAATAGGCATTCAACAGAATCAAATGTTCGGGTATGTTTTTACGCCACTTTCCCACTCTCCAGTCAACGTCAGAGAGTGCCTGGCTTTCTTTATTGCTGTTGTTCACTGTTATATCTTCTCCTGCGAAAACAAAGGAGGCGGTTAAAAAAGCGAGTGTAAAACCGATAAAATTCTTCATAACTGTTAATATTATTTGCGTTAAACAGATTCCGAGCGTCAAAATTACAAATAAATATTACATCGGCAAAGTTTTTCTTTTTTTTTGTAGCGGGCAAAGTGGTGAAACCGACATTTTTGTTTTACCTTTGTGCGGACAATTCAAACATACGAAATGACATGAAGACAAAAATCACGGAGCTTTTTTCGATAGATTATCCCGTTGTTTCGGGAGGTATGGTGTGGTGCAGTTCATGGCGTCTGGCCTCGGCTGTAAGCAATCAGGGAGGTTTGGGACTGATAGGTGCCGGCTCGATGGACGAGCAGGTGTTGAGGGAGCACATACGTAAATGCAGGCAGGCCACAGACAAACCTTTCGGGGTGAATATTCCGTTGATGAGTCCGAACAGCGAAAAACATATAGAATGCGTCATAGAGGAAAAGGTTCCCGTGGTATTCACCTCTGCGGGCAATCCGTCGCTATATACGAAACGATTGAAGGACAATGGAATAAAGGTTGTTCACGTTGTCGCCAACACAAAGTTTGCAAAGAAAGCGGAGGATGCCATGTGCGATGCGGTGGTTGCCGAAGGCTTTGAGGCCGGAGGCCACAACGGCAAGGAGGAAACGACCACTCTGGTATTGGTTCACCAAATAGTGAGGAGCGTGTCCATACCGGTCATAGCGGCAGGCGGAATAGCGAGCGGAGAACAAATGCTGGCGATGATGGCTTTGGGAGCCGAAGGCGTACAGATAGGTTCCATGTTTGCCGTAAGCAGGGAATCATCGGCCCACCCGGCATTCAAGCAGGCCGTTTTCTCATCCAAGGAAGGCGACACCATGCTTTTCTTCCGCAAGCTCTCGCCTACAAGACTTTTGAAAGGCAATTTCTTCGACATGGTTGCCATGGCCGAAAGCCGCGGTGCGACAAAAGAGGAACTGTTGGAACTGATAGGAAAAGGAAGAAGCCGAAAGGGAATATTTGAAGGGGACTTGCAGGAAGGGGAACTGGAGATAGGTCAGGCGGCTTCCCTTTTGAACGAAGAGAAAAGCGTCGAGGACATATTCAAGGAACTGAAGGAAGGTTTTGAAAGAGCACAGAACAGAATAAAACAAATAGACTGATAGTTATGATTTACGCAGATTACCTGTTTGAGACCAGTTGGGAGGTATGCAACAAGGTCGGAGGAATACATACCGTCGTTTCCACAAAGGCCAAAACACTTGTGGAAAAATTCAACAACAACTACATACTGATAGGTCCTGACATTTGCAAGGACAATGGGGCTAACCAGGAGTTCGAACAGGATGAATACATGTTCAAGTCCTGGAGGGAATACTCCAAATCCAAAGGATTGAAATTCAGGGTCGGCCGATGGAAGACGGAATCCGAACCCATAGTCATACTGGTTGACTTCACACAATATTTTTCCCAAAAGGACACGATTTTTTCCGACTTTTGGAAAGACTACGGTCTGGACAGTCTTACCGGAGCGTGGGATTACATAGAGCCTTGTCTTTTCGGATATGCGGCGGCCAGGGTAATAGAAAGCTATTATGAGTTTTACCTTGAACCCAAGGACAGGATAGTGGCCCAGTTTCACGAATGGATGACCGGCAGCGGCATACTGTATCTGAAAAAAAAGGTTCCGCAGATAGCAACGGCCTTCACCACTCACGCAACCGTGCTCGGACGCTGTCTTGCAGGCAACAACATGGCCTTTTACGACTCTCTGAAATATTTTGAAGCCGATGCGGTTGCAAAACAATTCAATCTGAGGGCGAAGTATTCGCTGGAGAAACTCTCCGCACTGCATGCCGACGTGTTCACCACGGTAAGCGAGATAACCGACAGGGAATGCAGGCAGTTCTTCGGGAAGTCCGCAGACGTGATTACCCCTAACGGTTTTGAAAACAGCATAGTGCCAAAAGCGGACGAGTATGACAGACTGTCGTTTTTGTCACGCAGGAAGATACTGTCCGTAATGCGTGCCCTTACATCAACGGAAATAGAGGAGGACGCTTTTCTTGTGATAAACAGCGGAAGATACGAATTTCACAACAAGGGTATCGATCTGTTCATACGTGCAATGGGTGAACTGAACAAAAGGAACATATCCCGACAGATTGTTGCCGTAATAGCCGTTCCTGCACATCATGTGGACGCATACCAGTCTCTTTTGGAGTCAATGAACAACGAGCATTTCGAATCCCCTACCCCAAACCGCTACCTTACACATCATCTTTTCGACCCCGAACATGACCCTATTCTCAGAGCCATCGAGGAGTGCGGATTGAACAATTCGGCGGACGAAAAAGTCAAAATAGTGTTCATACCTTCCTATCTTGACGGTCGTGACGGTGTTGTGAATATCCCGTATTTCGATTTTCTTACCGCTTTCGACCTTTCTGTCTTTCCTTCCTATTACGAACCGTGGGGATATACCCCTATGGAGAGTCTGGCTTTCGGAGTGCCGACGGTAACCACCTCACTGGCAGGTTTCGGACGCTGGATAGAGCAGTTCAGTCCTGACCACGGCAAAGCGATAAGCGTAATAGAAAGGGACGACAACAATACGGATGAAAGCATTGCAAAAATCGTAGAAACGATACAGTCACACCTCGAACTCGATGCAGAATACAGAAAAGCATTGAAAGAACAGGCCGCAAAGCTTTCAGATTCCGTGACATGGGAAAAACTGACAGACAATTACCATAAAGCCTATGAACACGCGCTTTCCCGGTCCGAATCCCGCAGGGAACAATACAGTTCCAAGCAGGCGGTATCCAACAGATATACTGCCATGCCTTCATGGGGCGATAACCCGCAATGGAAAAAAATACTGATAAAACCGCACCTTCCTCAAAGGCTTTCCAAACTCCAAGCCCTGAGCCAGAATCTCTGGTGGACGTGGAACAACGATGCATATGAGCTTTTCAAGTCCATAGACGAAGAACGCTTCCTGCATTTCCAACGCAGTCCAATACATCTTCTGGAATCGCTGACTCAAAAGGAAATGGAGACACTATCCAATGACGAAACGTTTTTGCAGAAGCTGGATGCGGTAAGTGCCAAATTTGATTCCTATATGGAAAAAGCAAAGGAAAAACAAGACGGAATGGTGGCTTATTTCAGCATGGAGTTCGGAATACACGACACGTTGAAGATATTCTCCGGCGGATTGGGCATGCTGGCGGGCGACTACCTCAAACAGGCAAGCGACTCCAACAAAAACATGATAGGAATAGGCCTTCTGTACCGTAACGGTTACTTTACGCAACAGATAACCAAGGAAGGGGAACAGATATCCGCCCAATTCCCACAGAAATTCTCCCATTTGCCCATACAGGCCGAAAGAGACGAGAACGGACAATGGCGTAAGGTCGGCATTTCTTTGCCGGGACGCATGATTTATGCCAAGATATGGCGATGCGATGTGGGAAGGGTTCCATTGTATCTTTTGGATACAGACATCGAAAGCAATCAGGAGCAGGACAGAACGATAACATCCCAACTCTACGGAGGCAACTGGGAGGACAGACTCAAACAGGAAATACTGCTGGGCATAGGAGGAATAAGACTGATAGAACAGATGGGACTTCCGGTTGTGCTTTACCACAACAACGAAGGACATTCGGCTTTCTCAAGTCTGGAAAGGATGAAGAACTACATACAAAAGCAGGGTTATTCCTTTGCACAGGCCAAAGAGCTTGTGAGAAGCAGCACGCTGTTTACCACACATACTCCGGTGCCTGCCGGTCACGACACTTTCTCCGAAGAACTGATGAGAGCCTATTTGGGACACTTTGCCGACTATCTGAACATTTCATGGGAGGAATTCATGTCTCTGGGTCGAGGAACAAACGACACTCAATCCAAATTCTCGATGAGTGTCCTCGCACTGACCTTTTCCTTGCAGGCAAACGGCGTAAGCCGCATACACGCAAGGGTAAGCAGGGAGATGTTCGCCAGTCTGTACAAGGGATACCTGCCTTCCGAACTGCACATAGACCACGTGACAAACGGAGTGCACCACAAGACATGGACATCGGACCTATGGCAGAAATTCTATTTGGAAACCTTCGGGGCTGAATACCTTGAGGACGAGTCCAATCCAAAATACTGGCAACGCATATACACGGCGGATACCGAAAAGATATGGAACATACACCTGCAAGAAAAACGCAACCTGATAGAAATGGTAAAACGCAGGCTGAAAGACGAGTTCACCTCAAGGGCCGAAGCTCCCAAACTGTACTTCGACACTGTCAACAAAATAAGCACTGAAAAGCTCACGGTGGGATTTGCACGCCGTTTCGCCACATACAAAAGGGCCAACCTTCTGTTCACCAATCTGGAACGTCTGGAACAGATAGTAAAGCAGGGAGTGCAGTTCTTCTTTGCTGGAAAGGCTCATCCTCAGGATAAGGCGGGAGCCGACCTTATAAAAAGGATAATAGAGGTATCCAAGATGCCGCAGTTCGTCGGCAGCATCATCTTTTTGGAGAACTACGACATGTATCTTGCCAAACATCTCGTAAGAGGCGTGGACCTTTGGCTCAATACGCCTACGCGTCCGATGGAAGCCTCGGGAACAAGCGGCGAGAAGGCGGTGATGAACGGTGTTGTCAACTTCTCGGTCATGGACGGATGGTGGGCGGAAGGTTACAGACCGAATGCAGGTTGGGCTCTGCCCGAACAGGCAAGCTATCAGTCCGACGACTATCAGAACGCGCTGGATGCGGAGATGATTTACAACACTTTCGAAGAACAGATAATACCTTGTTACAATCATACCGATGCACGCGGCGTACACACGCTTTGGACAGAACAGATACAGAACACCATAGCCCAAATAGCACCGCATTACACCATGAAAAGACAACTGGACGAATACTATTCCAAGTTCTATGAAGGAATGTTCGCAAGAACGGAACTTCTCTCGAAGGACAACGCTTACCTTGCCCGTCAGTACGCAAGCTGGAAGCACAGGATAAAACGGCTGTGGAACACAATGGAACTTGTGGAGCTCAAGGTGCCGGACGCAGACAAGGGAGCAATAAACATAGACGAGGAATTCAATGCAAGAATAACCCTTCTGCTCGGAGAGATAAAACCAGAAGACATAGGAATAGAAATGGTCATAGCCAACAAGGAAAACAACCGCATAAACGACTACACCACCGTGGTGCCAATGCAACTCGTTTCATACGGCAACCAAAGGGCCGAATATGAAATAAGGCTCAAGGCTGCAATAGCAGGCGTACAAAACTACGCCTTCAGGATTTATCCTAAACATCCTCTGATGACCCATAGGACGGATTTCCCTCTGCTTAAATGGATATAGATAACGGTGAAAAAGCGAAAAGGGGACGGAAATTCAAATTCCAGTCCCCTTTTTCAGTGAATCGGCATTATTTTGTATCTTTGCGGATGAATTTTTACTTGAAAGGCATTCACCGAACATGCAGATAGTCACCTTGACAACCGATTGGGGATACCGCGACCAATACATTGGACAGGTCAAAGCCATGCTGTATTCGACCATAGACAACGTTAACGTGGTCGACATATCGCACAGCATAGAGCAATACAACCTTTCGGAGACGGCTTTCGTTGTCAAAAACGCCTGCATGAACTTTCCGGAAGGTACAATCCACATCATAGACGTAGACAGCTACGAAGACATAAACAATGCTTTCATAGCGGTCAAATGCGACAAGCAGTATTTCATCTGCACCGACAACGGGGTTCCCTCGATAGTATTCAGGGACAAGGAAGTGGAGATTGTGGAGATAAACCTTTTCAGCGAGTCAAATTTCTACACCTTTGCGGCATTGGATCTTTTCGTAAAGGTGGCCAAGAACATAGCCGAATCGCACACCTTGCAGCATGTGGGAATAGCCAAAGAGGATTTCGTCAAGAAGATTCCTCAGGTCTATCCGATAATAACGGAAGACTACATAAGCGTTGAGGTCATCCACATAGACAAATACGGCAACGCCTTTCTGAACATCACGGACGAGGAGTTCTGTAGGATAAGGAACGGCAGGAAGTTCAGCATCAGAATAGGCAAGGACATAAACATCACGCGTCTGTCTCAGTCCTATTCGGACGCAGGCAGCAAGGACGAAGCACTGCTCACCGTTTCCTCCATAGGCTACCTGCAATTCGCGGTGCGGGAAGGCAATGCGGCACGCCTACGCAACCTAAAGGTAGGCTCCAACATAAGAATAGACCTCGGATAGGGTCTAAGAATGTATCCAACGGCTTATCTGTTCTATCGCCTCTATGCTTCTGTTGGTCTGACAGTCCATGAGCGAGCTCTCTATTCCGAACACGCGGTTTTCCCTTACTGCCTTCAGCTTGTCGTAGGGCGAAGTGTTTACAAATGTCTTCAAGTCTTCCTTGCGGATAATTATGCAGTCGGGCTGGTCCGCAAAAAGAGCTTCCTTGCTGAAAGACCAGTTGCGGGCTTTCTCGGCTATGTTCTTCCCGCCGGCCAGTTCTATCATTTCGTTTATGTATGTGTCCCCGCCGGCCGTATAGTCGCCCGAATTGCCGAAGCCAACGACGTAATAGACCTTAGGCCTGTCCTCTCCCCTGTTCTGTCTGCGTATCCTGTCTATGCCGTCCTGCATTGACCTTACAAGACTGTCGGCCCTGGACTGCTCGCAAAATATACGTCCCAATATGTTTATGGTTTGATATACGCCCTCCACGTTCTTCCTTTCCGGCAAAGAGACAACCGGTATGCCGGAATGGCTTATACGTTCAACGCTCTGCCTGTTCACCATAGAGGAAGCAATGACTACATCGGGCTTTAAGGCTATTATCATCTCCACGTTGGCATCGCTTATTCCTCCGACGGATTTTATCCTTTTCACCTCTTCGGGATAGGTACAGTAATCCGTCCTGCCGACAAGCGAAGCCTGCCTGCCCAAGGCGAATATCAGTTCGCTTATGCCCGGAGAAAGCGATACAACCCTTTGAGGGTTCGGCCTTATGCTTGTCTTGCGGTTGTAGTAGTCGGTTATCTCGATTGTGTTGTCCGCCTCAGGCTTGTCAGTCTTGCCGCCGCATGAAAGGAAAACGGCAAAACAACCCATGGCGACAAGCAGAAATCCCCGACGCGATAGATTTCTCATTTCTCGGATTTTTTGATTGACACTCATTGCAAAGATAGGAGTTTTTCTTTCATGAAGAGAGAAAAACGTCTTCTGAAGACATTTTTTTCTCTTCTGAAGACGCTTTCACGGAATTTGATTCTATATCATGAACTTCAGCCCCGCATAAAACGTTCTCGGTTGTGTAGGACCGTAAATATAGCCTGCATCCCTGTCGATGCCTGTGTCAAAGTCTTTCTGATAGGCATCGAACAGATTGTTCACCCCTACCCTAAGCAGAAGCGAACCCGTACCGGTTTTCTTCAATTCATAGCTTAGGGAACAGTTCATGTCGAAGAAATCGGGCGTGGTCTCCAGACGGTCCTTTTCTATGTAACCCTTGTAATGCGCCACCTTCATGCTGCCGGTATATGTACCGGCCACGTTTATGCTCAGTCTTTTCATCGGCTTTACGTCAAAGCTAAGAAAACCGTAGCAGTCGGGACTTCTCAACAAATGTTTGGTACCCGCAACCGAAGGGTCCTCGGACCAGAACTCCTCTTGACGGTACTCGCTTGACTGAAGCGTGAATCCGAGCGAAAGGGTCGAAATGTCCTTATAGGTCAACTTGAATGTATGGCTCACTCCGTAAACCGTGGCTCCCGAAGCGTTGTAACGCTCCTGATAGACCGAATTGGTCAGAGTGTCCTCCGCTATCACCCTGAAGGCAAAGACATCATCCAACACGGTGCAGAAAGTCTCCACAAGGACGTTGAACTGGAAGTTTTCGCCGAACCTGTGATATTTGTCCACCGAAAGGCTGAAGCTGTGAGAGTATTCTGGCCTCAAGCCCTCGGCCAGTCTGGTCCTGAGGTTTTTTCCTCCAACCTGGGTTATGTGAAAGTCCTCCTCATAGGCCTGAGGAGCCCTGTAACCGCTCGAATAGCTCAAACGGAATTGCAGGTCGGAATTGGGTTTGTACAAAAGGTTGATACGGGGAACGAAGACCGGCTTGTCCAACATGTTATGCTTGTCGGTCCTGAAGCCCAACAGCAGGTTGAACTTCTTCATCGTCCATTCCGATTGCAGGTATGCCCCCACAAGATGGGTGGTCTGTTCGTTCATTATGCCGTAATTGGGCACCCTGTCGTCCAAATCGTTGGTGTTGTATTCCAGTCCGTAGGTTATGCTTGCCGGTGCGAACAGCAGCCTGTCCATACGGTGATTGGCCATGATGCCGGCAAGCAGCGTAAGGTCCCTGCTCTTGCCGTAGGCGTTGGTATCCCTGTGCGAACCGTAGTATGAGCGGCGGTCTATGTATTGGGCGGATATATAGGAGTTGACCCTGTGCTTGCCGTTAAGGGAAAGATAATCATGGTTCAGGCCGATTGAATTGATGTTATGCTCCGTCATCTCGCATATATCGCTTTGATGAGGCTGCAAATCGAAGTTGTTGCCGCCCCTTCTCTTTTCGTTTATGGTGTGATACTCCAATCCGAACTTGTGTTTCTCGTTAGCCCTGTAATAAGACTTTACCCCGAAGGAATAATTCTTCAGCGTGCCTATTTCGGAAAAGCCGTCACCGTTGGCATCATAGGCATCCCTCGTCCTGAAGGTCTGATAGAAGGATGCTCCGGCCTTTCTGTTTTTGCTTATCACCGTTCCGTTGGCGTTGACGTTCTGAGCATAAGTACTGCCTCCTATCAACTGGGCGTCGGTCGAAAGAGAAAAGCTGGGATTGAGCGGTTCCTTGGTTATTATGTTTATGGTGCCTGCTATCGCATTTGCTCCGAAGAGAGCGGAACCGCCTCCCTTCACCACTTCCACCCGTTCGACCATGTTGACAGGTATCTGTTCCAAGCCGTATATTCCGCTCAATGCACTCATTACGGGTCTGGAATCTATCAACAGCTGGGTGTAAGGTCCGTCCAGTCCGTTTATCCTGACCTGAGGAAAACCGCAGTTCTGACAATTGTATTCCACCCTCACGCCGCTCTGATAAGGCAAAGCCTGAACCAAGTCCTGGGCATTGGTCTTCTCGAACTGTTTTTCGGAAAGGACGTTGACTATCACGGGAGCCTCCTTGCGGCTCGTCTCGTTCCTGTTGGCCGAGACGACAACCCCTTCCAACTCCGTAGCCCTGGGTTTCAGTTCTATGTGAGCATGGGCTATTTTGTCCGCAATCACCTCTATTTCCTCCCTGCATGTATTGTAACCTATACAATTGACAATCAAGGTGTATTTTCCGGGCTTGAGACCTCTGAACAGGAAGTTTCCCTCCTCGTTGGTCGTAGTCCCCGCCTCGGTGTTTTCTATTGCAATAGTCGCATAGACTATCGGTTCTTTCGTTTCTGCATCGAATACATGGCCTTCTATGACTATGCGTCCTTCATCTCTGGCCTCAAGGTTCAGGACAAAACCCGAAACAAGCAGTAAAAAAGCAAGGATTTTTTTCATCATGATTCAAATTGTTTTTGTTTTTGCTGCAAAATTACATCGGGCGTTTCACCCGTGCAATACTCAGAAATGGTAATTCCAATACAAGAAAAGGCAGGTCGGAACAAGGATTTGCCCTCACGACCTGCCTTCAATATTGCAATGCGAGACTTTTATACGACAAGGTTTACAATCTTTTTAGGTACGAAAATAAGTTTTTTAAGAGGCTTTCCGTCCATAAAACGGATTATGTCCCCGTTTGCAAGCACCGTCTTTTCCACTTCCTCCTTTGAGACATTGATGTCAAACTCTATATAAGTCCTTGTCTTTCCGTTGATTGACACAGGATATCTGAAAGTGTTTTCCACAAGCATGCCGGGGTCAAATTCGGGGAAACGGGCGAAGCTTATGCTGTCATCGTGTCCCAAAAGCGACCACAACTCCTCGGATATGTGCGGAGCAAAAGGCGAAAGCAATACGGCCAACGGTTCGAGTATTCCCCTTTTGTTGCATTTGATATCGCCAAGTTCGTTGACGCATATCATGAACGTTGATACGGAAGTGTTGAGAGAGAACCTCTCTATGTCGTCCTGCACTTTCTTTATGGTCTTGTGAAGGATTTTCAATTCCTCTTTGGACGGTTCGGCCTCGGATACGCAAAAGTTGTTGTCTGCATCGTGGTACAGCTTCCAGAACTTGCGCATGAATCTGCCGACACCCTCTATTCCTTTGGTATCCCATGGTTTGGACTGCTCCAGCGGGCCGAGGAACATCTCATAAAGTCTGAGCGTGTCCGCCCCGTATCTTTCCACCAAATCGTCAGGGTTCTGTACGTTGTAGAGACTTTTGCTCATCTTCTCTATTTCATGTCCGCAGATGTATTTTCCCTCTTCCAACTCGAACTCCGCATCATTGAACTCGCTCCTCCACTGCCTGAACCTTTCCAAATCCAGAACATCGTTGTCCACCATGTTGATATCCACATGTATAGGGTCTGTGTCATATTTGTCCTTAAGGTTATACGACACATATCTGTTCGTTCCCTTTATCCTATAAACGAAGTTGGAGCGTCCCTGTATCATTCCCTGATTGATGAGCTTGCGATAAGGCTCGTCCTTGCAGACAACGCCTATGTCGAACAGAAATTTGGTGATGAATCTTGAATACAGAAGGTGTCCTGTGGCATGTTCGCTGCCGCCTATGTACAGATCGACGTTCTGCCAGTAGTCATTGGCCTGTTTGGACACGAATTCCGTGTCGTTGTCGGGGTCCATGTATCTTATGGAATATGCATTCGAACCTGCGAATCCGGGCATGGTGTTGCAGTCGTAAGGATATCCCTC
>DXGG01000051.1 GCA_019114015.1 Candidatus Onthomorpha intestinigallinarum
ATAAAGGCGATGAAGTCCTTTCTTGCCTCCTTGTTCAACTCGTGGTACAACCTCCTGAATGAGGAAAAGTTGCCGTTGATGTACACCTCTACCATATACTCGAAGATGTTGTCCACCTCGTAATACCTGCATTGTTGTGCCACTGTCTTGCTGTGTCTTTTCGCCATATCCGTATGAATTAAAGGGTTAATAACCAAATGAAAATTCCGATAGCTGCCACTACTGAAAGCAGGGCGGTGAGGATGCCGAACATGAAGTTCAACATACCCAGCAGGATTTCCCCTGCGATGCCCACCGCCAAACCTCCTGCGCAAAGGACGATGCCCGATGCTGCTCTCGCCATTGCGGACAATACGCTCCGCAAAGCCTTTCCGATGTCGTTCAATGTCATTCTCATATCTTCCAATTTTTAAGTTGTTGTTACTTGCCTTGTTTTGAATAGGGAGGTCGGGGCGAGTCCTTTTTCTTTTCGTCTCTCCGTATGTCCGATGTCCCCTTGTGACGTCTTCCGACCGCGCATCGGTCGTTTTCGTTTCAGGGGAAAAAAGCAAAGGTCAGGGGAGTAGGTTCAGCAAATTTTTTCGACAGAATACTACCTGAGCCTGCGAAGTGTGGAGATTGTGGCTAAAAAATTTGTGTTCCTAATCCCGTCTTTACCTTTGCCCCTGCAACGAAAATGACCACTGATGCCGTCTGGAATGGCGGCATGGGGACATTGGCATACACTTGGAGAGACGGAAAGGAAAAGGAGGAAATGTATGGGATGGCGCAACGCGCCACGGGGAAAGTGGAAAGGGCGGTGCAACTGAAAAAGGGGAAGCTATGCTTTCCTGCCGCCGTGACGGAAGTCCCGTGGCCGTCATTGTCATGCGGGCATGGCTTGCGGTCGCGGGTGTTCCTCCGGCGACATTTGTCTGAAAACGGTCTTGTTTGTCATTGCCCCGATTGGCAAAGGCAGGGCAAGACGGTTTGAGGACAGGAAGAATGTAACGGCCGGAAATAGTCGCAGGTGCAGATTCACGCTTGCCGTGTCCTGCATCCGGCGGCATTTCCGGCTGCCAATGGAAGCGAAGAAAACGACAAGACGGTCCCCGCCGTTCAGCACAAGCACATAAAAGAAGTGCCCACAACGATGGCAGTGTCACTTGTGACATTGTGGTCGTCGTGGGTTTTTCTTTGCCTGTGCCGTTTCTGAAATGGGCTTGCGCACATCAAGCCGGAAGCCGTTTTCAGAACAGGAAAAATGAAGGGGAATAAAATCTGCGGGCGAAATAAATTGCGGGAAATTTTGCAGAGACGGGGACTGTTTTGTACCTTTGCAAAAAGTAAGGACGTTCTTTCGCTTGATGCAAAATGAGGCAGATTATAGAAGTTCGCTGGTTTCTAAATCGAGCATCAAAAAAGCAAGACTGTAATAAACAATGTAACTCTCTGAATCACACGTGTAAACTTCCATTTTCTTCTTATCGTTGCCAAGTGGCAAAAAAGCAAGATGCAGCGGATATATGCAGACTTTCCGTTACGAATGCATTACCTGTTTATAATGAAAGAAGCCTCGCTAAAATCTTTCTCGTAAGGCTGTAAAACAACGGTTTAGCCGGATTTTGAGGGTTTTCTTTTCAGAATGGGTTAAAATAGTCATCCAACGGATTTTCTTGCACTCGTCCGCGCCATTCTGCAAACGGATGATTAGCTCTATTGACTGTAATTTTGCGAACAAAAATAGAGCTGTTTATGGAAGAATTAAAAGTAACGTTTTACCTCAAGAAGAACGAGGAAAGAGCCGACGGGACGATACCCATCTTGGGACGAATCCGCATCGGCAAGTCAATGGTGCAGTTCAGCGCCAAGGTGTATGTCATTCCCTCCCTATGGGATGTCAAGTCAGGAAGGGCTGTGGGCAAAAGCAAGCCAGCCGCAGCCACCAACAAGGAGCTTGACAGTATTACGCTGGACATCCATTCCGCCTACAAGGAATTGCTGGCGAAAAAGGAAACCGTATCAGCGTTGGAAGTGAAAAATGCCTTTCAGGGCATCTCATCCGAACAGGAAACCCTTGTTTCGTTTTATGGCAAATGTAATGAACGGTTTTACGAGAAAGTCGGTACAAACCGGAAAATGGAAACTTATAAACGGTATGGTGTGGCGTTGAACCATTTGAAAGATTTTCTCAGACAGAAATATCATGTAAAGGATATGCCATTTCAGGCTCTCACGCCGTCTTTCATTTCCTCTTTTGACCTCTATCTCCGTGCGGACCTGAAAATGGCACTGGGGACAGTGAACAACATTATCGGACGCTTGCGCAGCGTCATCAAGTCGGCATTCAATGACGGTCTTTTGCGTAAAGACCCTTTTAACGGTTATACGTTTGATTATCCGCAGATTGTTCCGAAGTCCCTTTCTGAAAAGGAACTGGAACAGATGATGAATACTCCATTGCCGAAACCGAACCTCAATTTTGTGCGTGACGTGTTTCTCTTTTCCGCCTTTACCGGTATCGCTTTCAGCGACATACGCAATCTTACCCGAAAGAATCTTGCGAAAGCGGAGGACGGTGTTTGGTGGATTCATAGTGCGCGCAGAAAGACAGGAACGCCTTTCCATGTTCCATTGTTGGATTTGCCATTGGAACTTATTGACAAATACCGGGGCATAGCTCCTAATGGCAGGCTTTTCCCGATGCTCAGTTGCAGCAAGACGAATATCAACCTGAAAAAGATAGCGTCAATATGCGGAATCGAACGCCGGGTGACCTTTCATCAGGCAAGGCATACCTATGCCTCGGTAATCACTCTTTCTCAGGGAGTTCCGCTTGACACGGTGCGCGAATTGATGGGTCATCGCGACTGGAGGGCAACACAAATTTATGCGCATCTTACCAACGATAAGGTAAGCGAGGATATGGGCAGGCTGCAAGAACGTATCGGTAACAAGTTCGCGTTGACAGACAATAAAAGAGCGGAAGTAGTTATTTCAACACCCCAAATCAAACGCACCAAAAGGATGAAGCCATGAAACAGGAAAGAAAGACCACTTACAATACTTTCGCCGTATTGTTTTATATCAACCGACAAAAGGTGAAGAAGAACGGACTGTGTCCACTCATGGGCAGGATTTCCATCAACACCGAGGTCGCGCAGTTCTCCACAAAGATGGAGGTGCAGCCAGACCTGTGGGATGCCAAGGCATACCGCCTGACAGGGAAAAGCCGTATCGTTAAAGAGACCAATGCCAAGATAGACAGGCTTGAAGAGGACATACGCCGCTATTACAAAGAAATCCTTGACGAGCAGGGATATATCACAGCCGAACTTGTCAAGAATGCCGTGAACGGCATCGGGCAGCACAAGCGGAAGCTGTTGGAGTTATATCGTGAGTATATGGAAGACTTTGCCAAACGTGTGGGAATAAACCGTGCGCTAAGCACTCTGAGAAGCCATAAGACATCTTATTGCAATCTTCAGAATTTTATCCGTGAACATTATGGAATTGAGGATATCCCTCTCAAACAGTTGGATTATTCGTTCATCGAAAAGTATGACAATTACTTGCGAGTGGAAAGGGAATTTTCAGGCATGACCATAGAGAACCACATCATTATGTTGAAAACAATGACAAGGACGGCAATGGCACAAGGGACAATCCAATACAATCCATTCGCTTCGTTTTCGCCTGAAAAGGCATTGAGGAAGCACCGCCATCTGACCACAGACGAACTGCAGAGGCTGATGAATACGCCTATCCGGGAAAAGTTCCTGTGTTTTGTCCGCGACCTGTTTGTCTTCAGCACGTTCACTGGCATCGCATATGCGGATATGTGCAATCTGAATGTTTCCAATTTGGACACGGACAGCCAAGGAAATCTTTGGATAAGGTTCAAACGTCAAAAGACAAAAAGCGAGTGTAATATACTTCTCCTTGATGTTCCAAGGGGTATCATGGAAAAATACGAGTGCGAACGGAAAAGCGACAAACTTTTCAATATGCCCTGCCGTTCAGCTATGACCAACAATATGCCGAAACTTGCCAAACTTTGCGGCATAGAACGTCAGCTTACCTACCATATGGCAAGGCATAATTTCGGAACCCTTATTACTCTCTCACAAGGAGTTCCGTTAGAAACTGTATGCCAAATGATGGGACACAAGAACATGAGCACCACGCAAATCTATGCCCGTCTGACCCATCAGAAAGTGGACGAGGACATGAAGAAACTGACCAAACGCATCGGAACCAAATTCCGTATGCCCGAATGGAACAAGGATAAGGAAAACATCAAAAACATACATTATGGACAGGGGAATCATTACAATCAGTGAAAACGGGACAGTCATTATGCCGACTGTTCCCGTTTGGATGACACAGCAGGAAATGTGCGATGCGTTCAATGTATTCGGCTGCGACATCCGCCGAGCTATACACTCCATCTACAATAACATGGAATTGTTGGAAGGAGAAACCATGCGTCATGTCAAACATGACGGCAGGATTTGCTATGACGTGTACAGCCTTGAAATGGTAATAGCCATAGCCTTCAGGCTGCGGACTAAGGAGTGTATGGTTTTCAGGCGGTTCACCATGGACAGACTATACACAAACAACTGTAA